>CP102980.1 GCA_030849185.1 Candidatus Psyllophila symbiotica
ATGAAAAATCAAGTCCTTGCACGTAAATGGAGACCTAAATTTTTTAAAGATGTTATTGGACAAGAACATGTGATAATATCTTTAATAAATAGTTTTTTATTAAAACGTATACATCATGCATATATATTTTACGGAATAAGAGGTGTAGGTAAAACAACTATTGCAAGATTATTAGCAAAAAGTTTAAATTGTATAAATGGTATTTCATATAAACCATGTGGTTTTTGTAATAATTGTAAACAAATAGATAATAATAATTTTCCAGATCTTATAGAAATTGATGCTGCCTCTAAAACTAAAGTAGAAGACACAAGAGATTTATTAAGTAATATATATTATACGCCTATTCAAGGAAATTTTAAAATTTATATTATTGACGAATTTCATATGCTTTCTAGTAATAGCTTTAATGCTTTATTAAAAACTTTAGAAGAACCTCCAAAGCATATTAAATTTTTCTTAGCAACTACTAATATAAATAAAATACCTAAAACAATTTTATCACGTTGTTTTAAATTTCATCTTAAATCAATTAAAAAAAAAAAAATTTATTTTCAATTAATTAAAATTCTTGAATCTGAAAAAATAAAATTTGATTTTAATTCATTAAAAATTTTATCATACGCCGCAAACGGAAGTATGAGAGACGCACTTACTTTAAGTGATCAGGCTATTGTTATTGGAAATGGAGTAATAGAATTTAATAAAGTAAATAATATGTTGGGATATTTTGACAATAAATATTCTATACATATATTAGAATTACTTATTTATAATGATAGTAAAAAAATTATGAAAATAATTTCACAATTGTCTTTAAATAATATAAACTGGGATTATTTATTAGTAGAAATTTTAACATTATTACATAATTTATCTATTATGAAATTATTAAATAATAAAAATATTGATGATAAATATATTAATATTAAATATCGTTTATATAAATTATCTAAAATATTATCACAAAAAGATATACAAGAATATTATAAAATTTTTATAAATGGACGAAAAGAATTATTATATTCACCTAATAAAAAAATAGGTATTGAAATTACTTTACTTCGTGCATTATTAATTATTAAAAAAAATATTTCAAAACGAAAAAAAATATTGTTTTTAAATTATAAAAAAAAAAATTTTTATATAAATAATATTATTAAAATTACATGTAGAAATATTTTATATAAAATTAATTGTATTTTAAACAATAATAAAATGAAAAAATTATCTATTAATATTAAATCTTTTAATAAAAAAAATTTATTAATTAATATAATTGATTTTAATATTAAAACAATGTTATTTAATAACATAATAAATAATTATTTTAATAATAAATATTACAATAATATTTATAATAATTATAAAAAAAAAATAGATAATATTTTAATTAAAACTAAAATAAAAATAAAATTTATAATTTTAAGTTTTAAATATATTAATGATAAAAAACTTTTAAATTATAAAAAAAATTTAAATGATGAAATAAAAGATACATTTAAAAATTTAATTAAAATTAAATTTACAAAATATAATATTAATAATAATTATATCAATTTTAAAAATAAAATATATAAAGAAAAATATTTATTATTAATTAGTAAAATCAAAAAAAATGAAAATGTTAAAAAATTAAAATTTTTATTTAATATTAAAATTTAAAATTATTTTAATTATTTAAGAAATTATTTTTTTTTTTAATTGATTTATAATTAATTTATAATTTTTTTCTTTAAATATAGCTGAACCAATTACAAAAATATTAGCACCTAAGTTTGAAATTTTTGAAATATTACTTATGTTTATACCACCATCAATAGATAAATCAATATTATAACCACTTTTATCAATTATTTTTTTAGTATCTTTAATTTTATTAAAAGTATTATTTATAAATAATTGTCCACCAAAACCAGGATTAACAGACATTAATACTATCATATCAATTTTATTTATACTATATTTTAAATAACTTAATGGAGTTGCGGGATTAAAAACTAAACCTACTTTACAACCGCAATCTTTAATTATTTGTATTGTTTTATCTATATGTTCAGAAGTTTCAGGATGAAAAGATATTATATTTGCTCCAGAATTTGCAAATTCAGGAATTATTCTATCAACTGGTTTAATCATTAAATGAACATCTATAGGAGCAGTAATACCATAATTTCTTAATGATTTGCATATTATAGGACCAAATGTTAAATTTTCAACATAATGATTATCCATAATATCAAAATGTAACATATCAGCTCCTGATTCTAAGACTGTTTTAGTATCTTCGCCCAATCTTGAAAAATCAGCCGATAAAATAGATGTTGAAATTTTTTTTTTTTTCATTTTAAATACTCCATAAATAAATAATTATAAATAATATTATATATTTAAAATAATATTAATGTAATATTTTATTATTTATTATTAATAATTTTAAATATGTTCTATTTTTAAAATTTTATATTTAATTTCTTTTAATGGTGTTTTAATAAATACTATATCATTTATTTTACTACCAATTAAATTACTAGCTATAGGTGAATTAACAGAAATTAATTTTTTTTTAATATTAGATTCATAATCACAAACAATACGATATGTTATTTTTTTTTTTTTATTTAAATTTAAAATAGTAATTGTTGAACCAAATAAAACTGTACCGTTATTAGGTATTTTAGTTATATCTATTATTTTGGCGAATGATAATTTTAATTCAAATTGTTTTATTTTATTTTCAATAAAACTTTGTTGTTCTTTTGCTGAATGATACTCAGAATTTTCTTTTAAATCACCATGTGCTCTTGCTTCAATAATTTCTTTTATAATTTTAGGTCTTACTATATTTATTAAATAATTAAGTTTTTTTTTTAATTTTTTAAAACCTACATTTGTCATTAATATATTTTTCATATATTTAGTATAAAAAATTAATAAATTAATAAAATATTTATAATAAAATTTATTAAAAATTAAATATATTTTAAATATATATTTTATTAAAATGTTTATATATAAATTTACAGGATATAATTATATGTATAATTTTTTAATATTAATTTTTATAATAATTTCTATTATTATTAATATTTTAATTATATTTAAAAGTAAAAAAAAAAATATATATTTTAAAAAAAAAAAAATTTCTGAAAAAAGAAATATAAATAAATTAATATTATTTTTAATAGCTTTATTTTTTATAATAAATTTAATAATAATAAATATTAATATAAAAAATTTAAGAAAAAACAAATTATTTGAAAAAAATGAAAATATTATCGTAAGTAATAATATAAATAAATAAAATTAATTAACTATTTTATTATATTTAAAAAATATTTATAAATTTTAAAATATTCAAAAAAAAAAAAAAAAAAAAATGATATGTTTATTAAAACAAAAGTAGAAATATTTAAAAAAAAAAATATATATTATAATAAAATTGAAAAATTTTTATATCTAATTAATAAATGTGATAAAAAAAATATTAATAATATTAATAATAATAACAATATTATATATTTCAAAAAACATAAATTTAATACTATTATATTTGAGAATATTTCATTATTAAAATTATCAAATATAATAAATTTTAAATATGATACATTAATATATAAATTAATAAAATTAAAAGTAATAATGTTAAATGAATATTTAATTATAAAAAAAAATTTGCATTATATTTTAAAATTTTTAAGTAATAAAATAATTATATATAATAAATATTTTATTATTAAAAAAAATATTAAAAATTTTTTTAAAAAAAGATCACCAATTATTACAATAATGGGTCATGTTAATCATGGTAAAACAACATTATTAGATTATATAAGATCAACTAAATTAGTTTCTCAGGAATTAGGTAAAATTACACAACATATTGGTATATATAATATTAAAACAAAATATGGCTTTATAACTTTTTTCGACACACCAGGTCATGAAGCATTTACTTCTATGAGAAAAAGAGGAATTAAAAATAGTGATATTATAGTTTTAGTAATTGCCGCAAATGATGGGATTATGCCACAAACAATAGAAATAATAAAATATTCACAAAAATTAAATATACCTTTAATAATAGCAATAAACAAAATCGATAAAATAGATAAAATAAATATAAATATAAATATTAATAATATTAAAAATGAATTATCTCAATATAAAATTATATCAGAAGAATGGGGCGGTGAAATTCAATTTGTTAATATTTCAGCTAAAATTGGAACAGGAGTTGATAATTTAATAAATGCAATTTTACTCCAAACAGAAATATTAGAATTGAAAGAAAAAAAAAAAGCATTATCTAAAGGTATTATTATAGAATCTTATTTTGATAAAAGTAATGGTTTAGTTGTTACAATGTTATTAAAACAAGGTATTTTAAAAAAAAACGATATTATTATATATAATTCAGAATATAACAGTATAAAATCAATATTTAATATTTTTGGAAAAAAAAAAAAATTAATAAAATCATCTATACCTATTGAAATAACTGGTTTTAATAATATTCCAAAAATTGGAGATAAAGTTTTATTTTTAAATAATGATAATATATATAAAGATATATTAAATACTGAAAAACAATTAAATAATAAAAATGAAATTAAAAATATATTTAAATATAATATTAGTAATTTAAATAAAATAAATATTATATTAAAATCAGATGCTTTAGGTTATTGTGAAGTAATTAGTAATGAATTATTAAAATTATCTAATGAAAAAATAAAAATAAATATTATTAGTTTAGGTGTTGGTAATATTTCAGAAAATGATTCAATATTAGCTTTAAATAATAACGCAATTATATTAGGGTTTAACGTATATATAGAGTATTCTGTAAATAAAATGATTAATTTTGAAAATTTAGATATTCGTTATTATTCTGTAATATATAAATTAATAAATGATATTAAAAAAGAAATTAATTTATTAACATTTAAAAATAATAATAAAAAAATTGGTTTAGCTAATATATTAAATGTATTTAAATTTGAAAAACTAGGTTTAATTGCTGGTTGTTTAATAACTCAAGGATTAATTAAATATAAAAGTAAAATTAAAATTATACGTAATAATAAAATTATTTATATAGGAAAAATTGATTCATTAAAATATTTTAAAAAAAATGTTAAAGAAGTTAATAATGGTATGGAATGTGGAATTTATATTAAAAATTTTAACAATTTTAAAATTAAAGATAAAATTGAAATATTTTAATTAAATGATTTAAATATTTATATAAATATTAAAATTATTTAATATTATTTAAAATAATATTATGATTAAAAAAATACGTATTCTTAAAATTGAACAACAAATATATAAAAAAATCTCAATAATATTAAAACAAAATATTAAAAATTCAAATAAATTTATATTTACAGTAACAAATGTAATATTATCTTCTAATTTTATGTATGCTAAAATTTATATTACAATATTAAATTGTATTTTAAATAATAATATAAAATTAACAGAAAAAAAACAAATTAAAGAATTAACAAATAAATCTAAATATATACGTTATTTATTAGGAAAATTTTTAAATTTAAAATTCATACCTAATTTAATTTTTTTATATGATAATTCATATAAAAATAATATGTATATATCTTCATTAATTAAAAAATAATAAATTAAAAATATTGTTAAAATTTATTAAGATATATAATGAATATTATTAAAAAACTAAATAATACTAATTATTTAGAATATCAAATAAATATATTTAATAAAAAAATTGAAAAATTAAAAAAACATTTTATATTAAATAAAAAAGATAAACATAGTCGTATAGGTTTGTTAAAAATAATAATACAAAAAAAAAAATTATTAAAATATTTAAAATATAATAACTTTAAAAAATATAAAATAATAAATAAAAATTTAATTATTTAATAATTATAAAAAAATTATTATAATATTTATTTTATTAAATTAAATATTAATTAACATATTAATTAATAAGGATAATAATTTTTTGATTAAATTTCATACGTTAGAATTTAAATATGGTCAAAATCATATTAAATTCATAACAAATTTAGTAGCAAAACAAGCTAATGCTTCTGTTATTGTAGATATTGATGGTACTGTAGTTTTAGTTACTGTTGTAGGAAATAAAATTATTAAAAACGAACAAAATTTTTTATTATTAACAGTTAATTATCAAGAAAGATTATATGCTGCAGGTAAAATACCTGGTGGTTTTTTTAAACGCGAAGGAAGATCTAATGAAAGCGAAATTATAATTTCACGTTTAATTGATAGACCAATTAGACCTTTATTTCCTAAAAATTTTATTAATGAAATTCAAATAATAGCAACAGTTATATCATTAAATCCTCAAATTAATCCAGATATTGTTGCAATTATAGGTGCTTCAGTAACTTTAGCAATATCCGATATACCCTTTTTAGAACCAATTGGAGCAGCAAGAGTAGGTTATATTAATAATAAATATATATTAAATCCAACAATTAAACAACTAAAACAAAGTAATTTAAATTTAATAGTTTCAGGTACTGCAAAAGCAATTTTGATGGTTGAATCAGAATCTAATTTAATAAATGAAGATATATTATTAAATGCAATTATTTATGGTCACAAAAAACAACAAATTATAATTAATAATATTAATAAATTTGTTAAAATAACTGGGAAAAAAAAAATAGTTTATAATTACAATAAAATCAATGAATATTTAAATAATAAAATATTAAATTTATCTAAAAAATTTTTAATTGAAGCATATAATATAATTAATAAAACAGAACGTAATTTAAAACTTAATGAAATAAAAGAAAATATTTTAAATAAATTAATTAATGAAAATGAAATAATTAAAATTAATGAAATTGAAAATATATATAAAAATATAGAAAAACAAATTTTACGTGAAAAAATAATATATACAAATAAAAGGATTGATGGTCGAAAATATGATGAAATACGTGATTTAGATATTCGAGTTAATTTTTTACCTCGTACACATGGCTCAGCTTTATTTACAAGAGGTGATACACAAGCTTTAGTAACTGTAACGTTAGGTACTACAAAAGACGCGCAAACTTTAGATGAATTAAAATATAATAAAATTGACAATTTTATATTTCATTATAATTTTCCTTCTTATTCAACAGGAGAAATAGGTATATTATTGTTACCAAAAAGAAGAGAAATAGGACATGGACGTTTAGCAAAAAAATCAATATTACCTGTAATACCTAATACTAAAACTTTTCCATATACAATACGTGTTGTTTCAGAAATTACTGAATCTAATGGTTCTTCTTCTATGGCTTCTGTATGTGGTGCTTCTTTAGCACTTATGGATGCAGGTGTACCAATTAAATTACCAATTGCCGGTATTGCTATGGGATTAATAAAAATTAAAAATAAATTTATAATTTTGACCGATATTATAGGAGAAGAAGATTATTTAGGTGATATGGATTTTAAAGTTTCAGGTAGTTATACTGGAATAACTTCTTTACAAATAGATATGAAAATAAAAGGTATTACTAAAGAAATTATAAATAAAACTTTAAATAAAGCAAAAATCGCAAGATTATATATTTTAAATAAAATGTCTAAAATAATTAATAAACCTAGAAGTGAAATTTCTAAATTTGCTCCTAAAATTAATATTATTAAAATTAAACAAAATAAAATTAAAGATATAATTGGTAAAGGTGGCTCTGTTATACGTGCTATTACTGAAGAAACTGGCGCTGTTATTGAAATAGAAGACAATGGTATAATTAAAATTTATTCTGATAGTTCAAAAAAAATAAATTTTGCAATAAATAAAATTAATAAAATAATAGCAGAAATTGAAGTAGGTCAAATTTATAAAGGTAAAGTAACACGTATTGTTAATTTTGGTGCTTTTTTATTAATTAATGATAATAAAGAAGGATTAGTTCATATTTCTCAAATTGCAAATAAAAAAATTAATAAAGTTTCTGATTATTTAAAAATATCACAGGAAATTTTTGTAAAAGTTATTGAAATAGATAATCAAGGAAGAATACGTTTAAGTATAAAAGATGCTATAATTAAAAAATAATTTTTTTATTAATATTATATAATGAATAATATTTTAAATGTATACTCATTTAAAAATTATAAATTTAATAATATTATTTTATTATATAAATTTATAATTATATTTGAATTATTTATTTATTATAAAATTTATAATTTCATTACATAAAAATTTAATATTTTTATTTTTTAAACATGAAATAGTATAATATTTATCTTCCCAATTTATTTTTTTAATAATATTATTAATAATACTATGGATTTTTTTATTTTCAACAAGATCTATTTTATTAAAAATTAACCAACAAGATTTTTTAAGTAATTCTTTATTATACAAATTTAATTCATTTATAATAATTTTAATATCCTTAATAATATCTAATTTATTAAGAAATTTAATATCTATAATTAATAATAATAATTTGCAATATTTTATATGTTTTAAAAATTTATGACCTAATCCATGTCCCTTTGATGAATTTTTAGTTATACCTGGAATATCAACAATTATAAAGGTTTTTTTTTCAATATATACTACACCTAATTGAGGAATAATTGTTGTGAATGGATATATATCTATTTTAGGTTTTGCTGATGTTATTATATTAATAAGTGTTGATTTACCTACATTAGGTAATCCTATTAAACCAACGTCAGCTATTAATAATAATTCTAAATTTATAAATTTTTTTTCACCTAATGTTCCATTTGTTTTTTTATATGGTGTTCGATTTGTTGAAGATTTAAAATGATTATTACCCCAACCTTTAATTCCACCTTTAGCTAATAAAATTGTTTGTTTATCTGTAATCATTTTACCGATAATTTTTTTATTAATTTTATTTTTAATAATTGTGCCAATAGGTACATAAATTAATAAATTTTTACCTTTTTTACCAGTACATAATTTTGATTTTCCTTGTTTACCATTTTCAGCTTGAAATATTTTTTTAAAATTTAAATGCATAAGTGTATTTAAATTTTTATCAGCACATATGTAAACATCACCACCATTACCTCCGTCACCTCCGTTAGGACCGCCATATGGAATATATTTTTCATGTCTAAAACTAATACAACCATCACCGCCTTTTCCAGCAATTACGCAAATATTTATTTCATCTATAAATTTCATAATTTCTTTAAAGTTAAAATTAAAATTAAAATAATTAATGTTTATATAAATAACTGTTAAATAATAATAAATAATTTATTAAATTAAATATTAAATAGTATTTATTTTGAAACAATAAATTGTTTTAATAATTTATTTTTATTTTTATTTAAATTTAATAAAATATTTAATTTTTTAATAATTATTATTTCAGGTGCATTATTTAAAAATTTTTTATTATTTAATTTAAATTTAATTTTTAAAATTTCGTTATTTTTTAAAATAATTTCATTTTTAATATAATTTAATTCAATAATTTTATTTATAAATTTAAAAGGAAACAAAATTTCAGTTTTATCTATTATTTTAATAAAACAATGAGGTTTTTTTTGTTTTTTAGATAATATTTTAATATTTTTAAGGTTTGCTATTTTTTTAATAATATTTTTATTTTCATTAATTCTACGTTTAATATTTTTATTAGTATTCCAAAATAATATATCTATTTTTTTTTTAATAAACATTTTTGATTTTATATTTCTTATAGATATAATAATATTTTTAATCCATTTAAAATCTTCTAGATCTTTTTTATTATAAATATTATTATTAAATTTTGGAAAAGATTCTAACATTATAGTATCATTAATATTATTAATATTATTAATTTTTTTTTTAATTTCTTTCCAAATATTTTCAGTAATAAAAGGAATTATTGGATGTGCAATTTTTAATATTTTTTCAAAAACATAAAATAAAGTGTAATAATTACTTTTTTTTTCTATTAAACTGCCGTATTTTAAAATTATTTTAGAAAATTCTATATACCAATTACAAAATTCATACCAAATAAATTTATACAAAATATTTACAGCAATATAAAAATTATAATTATTTAATGATTCACAAAAATCTTTAATCATAATATTTAATTTAATTTGAATACAACGATCTATTAAAATAAAATTATTAATATTATTATAAATATTACTAATATTAAGATTTTTATTGTATTTTTTATAATAAATCATTATAAATTTATATGCATTTACTAATTTATTATAAAAATTATGACTTTTTTCTAATTGTTTAAAATTTAAATATATAGATCTGTTAGTATTTGATATATTTGTTAAAAAAAATCTTAAAACATCTGAACCATAAGGAATAATATTATTTGGAAATTGTTTTTTAGTAAATTCAGTAATTTTATCGATTTTTTTTATATCTATAATATTTTTTAATCTTTTTTTTAAAAGTTCTTTGAAAGAAATACCTTCAATAATATCTATAGGATCAATAGTATTACACATTGATTTTGACATTTTTTTCCCCTCAATATCACATATTAATCCAGTTATATAAATAAATTTAAATGGAACTTGAGGTTTATTTAAGTTATCTTTTAAAAAAAACATTGTTAACATAATCATTCTTGCTATCCAAAAAAAAATAATATCATAACCACTAAAAATTATATTTGTTGGATGAAAATATAAAAACTCTCTTTTTTTTTTAGGCCAACCTAAAGAAACAAATGTCCATAAGCTTGATGAAAACCAAGTATCTAAAACATCATTATCTTGTTTTAATACAATATTCTTATTTATTTTATTTTTTTTACGTATTTCATTTTCATTATTTCCAACGTAAATTTTACCATTTTTGTCATACCACGCAGGTATTCGATGCCCCCACCATAATTGACGTGATATACACCAATCTTGAATATTTTTCATCCATCCTAAATACATATTTTCGTATTTTTTATTTAAAAAAACAATTTTTTTTTTTTTTATTGCTGTTATAGCATTATTAGCTAAAATATTACTTTTTAAAAACCACTGATTTGTTAACATAGGTTCAATTATAACATCTTGTCTATCACTATATGGTACATTAATTTTACAATTTTCAATTTTATTTAAAAATCCTAATAATTTTAAATTTAAAATTATTAATTTTCTAGCTTTAAGTATACTTAAATTTCTAAATTTTTTAGGGATAAAATTAAAATAATTACTATTTTTTTTTTTAATTTTAATTTTTTTTAATTTTTCTTTAATTTTCCCATTAAAATTTAAAATATTTAATATGTCTAATTTATTTTTTTTTGCAATTTCATAATCATTAAAATCATGACCTGGAGTTATTTTAATACATCCAGAACCTTTTTTAATATCGACAATTTTATCAGATATAATAGGTATACAACGATTAACAAATGGTACAATAGCTTTTTTACCTATTAAATTTTTATATCTTTTATCTAATGGATTTACACCTATTCCAGTATCACCTAAAATTGTTTCAGGTCTAGTAGTTGATACAACTATATATGGATAACCATTTAAAGTTTTAAAATTATTTTGTAAAGGATATTTAAAATACCATAAATAACTTTTAGACTTTTTGTATTTTATTTCTAAATCAGATATTACTGTATTTAATTTATTATTCCAATTAACTAATTTTTTGCCTTTATAAATTATTTTTTTATTATATAAATTTATAAAAATTTTTTTAACAGCATTACTAAAAATATTATTCATAGTAAATATTTCATTACTCCAATCAACAGATATTCCTAAACGACGTATTTGATTGTTAATAATATTTACAATTTTTTTCTTCCATAACCAAGTTTTTTTAATTAAAAACTTTTTACTTTTTTTGGTTTTTATTTTTTTTAATATCATAATCTGAGTTGCAATTCCAGCGTGATCAGTACCTACTTTTAATAAAACATTTTTACCTTTCATTCTATTATATCTAGCTGTAATATCTATAATTGTTTGTTGTAATGCATGTCCTATATGTAAATTACCTGTAATATTTGGAGGAGGAATAATAATACTAAAGTTTTTTTTAAAAATATTTTTTTGAGGTTTAAAATATCCTTTTTTTTCCCAAGTCTTATAAGTTTTTTTTTCTATTTTTTTAAAATTATTTAAAATATTTGTTTTATTTTTAAACATTTTAATATAATTTATAATTTTTAATTTATTAATTATCAATTTTATATATATTTTAAAATTTTATATTTATTATTAATTTAATATATTTAAAAATTTTTAATTAGATACTATAACCATAGCTGGTCTTAATAAACGATTATGCAAAATATAACCATTTTGCATAACATTAATAACTAAATTAGATTTAAATTTATTTGATTTAATTGAACTTATAATTTGATGTTTATTAGGATTAAAAGGAACATTAATTTTATTAATAATTTTAATACCATATTTATTAATTAAATTAATTATAGATTTTAATGTTAATTCAATACCTTGGATCATTATAGTTAATTTATTATTATCTTTATCTAATAATTGTATAGATCTTTCTAAATTATCTATAATAGGTAATAAATCTTTAGAAAAATTTTCTAAAGCAAATTTATATGTTTTTTCAATATTAATTGAAGATCTTTTTTTAATATTCTCAATTTCAGCTTTATAACGTAAAAAATTATCATATTCTTTTTTTTTAGAATTTTCAATATATAATTCTAATTCATTAATACGTTTAATATTTAAATTGTTATTTTCATTAATATTACATTGATTATTATTATTGTTATTATCATTATTATTATCAATATTATTATTAACAATATTATTAGTATCGCTAATTTTTAATTCTGAAATATTTTTATTTTTTTTTTTATCAATATCATCCATTAAAACCTCCTATAATATATTTTATTAATTTAATTATTTTAAAATAAATAATTTATAAAATATTTTATAAATATTAATTATTATTTATTTTAAATTTTTAAATATATTTTTATAAAATATATTAAATAAAATTAATTATTTCAAATTAATAAAATATGCTTAAAAAAAAAATATATCCATGGCATAATTCAATTTATAAAAAAATAATTATGTATTATAAAAATAATGTAATAAATAAATCAATTTTTATATATAGTTTAAAAGGAAATGGTACTAATGTTTTATTAAAAAATGTAAGTGCATGGTTAATTTGTAAAAAAAAAAAACTTAATAATTGTGGATTATGCAATGATTGTAATTTATTTAAAACTGGTAATCATCCAGATTATTATATTATTAAAAATAATAAAAAAAATATTGATATTAATTATATAAATGAATTATTTAATTATATTTCAATAAAATCACAAGAAAATAGTTTTAAAATTATATATTTACCGAAAATCGAGTTATTTACTAAATTAGCAATTTATAAATTAATAAAATTATTAAAAACAAATAAAAAAAAAATATTTTTTATAATAAAATGCAATAAACTTACTAATTTAATTTTAAATTTAAAAAAAATTTGTTTTAATTTAAATTTAAATCCACCTAAAGAAAAAATTAGTTTAAAATGGTTAAAACAAAAAAATAATAATAATAATATTAATGAAATAAAAACTGCTTTATATTTAAATAATTATGCGCCATTATCAGCAAATAAAATGTTATCTTCAAATATATGGCAATTAAGAAAAAATTTATATAATTTAATATATAATGAATTAATTAATAAAAATGAATTATTTTTATTTGAAATATTAGAATTAGACAATTTAGAATTATATATATATTGGATATATACATTAATAACCGATATAATAAAATTAAAATATAATTGTAAATATTATATTATAAATAAAGATCAAGAAAAAATAATTATTAAGTTATCTAATATAATTAATTTAGATAATTTATTTTTTTTTATTAAAAAATTAAATAAATTACAATATAAAATTAAAAATATTAAAAATATTAATATAAAAATTTTATTAATAGAACAATTTATATATTTTAAAAAAATAATAAATTTTTTGAAATAAATTAAAAAAGATATTTATTAATTTATAAATATTAATATTTAAATAATAAAAATATTTAAATATAAATAAAATATTTATAAATAAATGTTATTTATTTAAAAATATATAATAAATTATTAAAATAAAAATAAATATAAAATTAATTAATATTAAAAATTAAAAATTGTAAAAATAAAAAAAATATAATAATTATAATTTTAATTTAAATATATAAAATTTTGGAAAAAATAAATTTATATAAATATTTATTAAAAAATAAAATAAACTAATTAAAATATATTATTTTAAATTTATATTATAGTTTTAAAAAAATTTTATCAAATTATAAAAAATTTAAATTTAAATTTAAAATTCTTTAATAATAGAAAAAATAATAAAATTTACTTAAATATTTATAAAAATGTAACAAAATTAAATTATAAAATTTAATAAATTTTTATAAATACAATTAATATTATTTAAAATTATTCTAAAATTTCAAATAATAAAAATTTATTAAATTTTATTAAAATAATAATAAATTTAAAATATATTAAAAAACACTTTTATTAAAATAATATATAAATTTTCAATAAATTTAATATTTAATAAATTAACAAAATATTAAAATTATTAAAATTTAGATTATATTTAATTTATTTATTACAATTAAAAATAAAAATTTAAATAAATATTATTATAAATATTTTAAAACATAATTTAAAAATCATAAAATATATCAACATTTTTAATTTTGACATAATTACTTTTAAAATATGATTATATTAATATTTTTATTCCAAAAATAAAAAATATTAAAATAAATTTAAATTTTTTAAATACATTTAAAATGATTTATATATTATTTAATAAATTTTAATTTTATAGTTTTAAAAATATTGAAAAATTAATAATTATAGAAATTTATAAATATTAAAAAATTAATTTTTAAAATCAAATAAATTTTTAATAAATATACATTTAAAATAATATTTATTAGAAAAATATCTATTAATAAATTAAATAAAATATAAAATAATTAAAAATTAATATACTAAATATATTAAAATAAAAGTATTTTTATTAAAAATAACTAAAAATTTAAATAATAATTTAAATAGTAATTTTATTAGTAATAATTTTTTAAAATATATTTTTATAATATTTATCAAATAAATAATTATAATTTCATAAAAATCAAAACATTAAAAATAAAACCAAGATATTAAAATATAATTTAATAAAAATGCAATTAAAATACTAATAGTTAAAATATTAAAAATTAATAAAAATACAATCGATAAAATAACTAAAATAAATAATTATTAAATATTTTTAGTATGTAGTATTTTAAAAAATTAAAAATAATACATAAATTATTAAATATGAAAATTAAATTCATTGACTAAACTAATAATTTAAAAATAATATATTAGTACATCTAATTTTATAAAATTAATAATATGTTTTAATTATATAAATTATCAAAAAATAATAAAGATATTTATAATCAAAAGTAAAATAATATCAAAATTTAGTTTTTTAAAAATTTAAATAACTAATTTAGAATTAATTTTAAATTATTCAAAAAAACTATTAATACTTTAAAATTATATATTTCATACAAATAATTTGGATTTTATTGATATTTTATATAATACAAATAAATGTATATATATTTTAATTCTTAAGTAAATGAAATTTTATTTTAAAATATAAATAAAATTTTAACAATAAAATTTATAATTTAAAATATAAAAGTAATTAATATAATAATTATAATAAATAAGTAATTTAATAATTTATTTTAATTATATTAATAATAATATTTTAAAATTAAATAAAATTTAATTAAATATGTTTTATTTTATAAATATATATTAACTATAGATAAATTTATATAATTTATTAATAAAATAAAAACAATACTTAATAAATATAATAATTTAATTTATTTAAATAATTATATAATAACTTTATTTATTAAAATTAAATTTATAAAAAATTATTAGTAAATATGTTATATATCAAAAAAAAATAAAAATTTAAAATAATAAATAATTTAAACAAATTATAAAAATAAAAAAAATAAATAAAAGACTTTAAAATAATTTTATTATAAAAATATAAATAATAAATTAATAATCAATTAAATTAAAAATTTTATTTATAAAATTAATTTTAATAATAAATAAAAATAAACAATTAATTTTAAAATTTAATTTTTTAAAATTTATAAATAAATAATTTTAAATTATGAAAAATTTAATAAAATAAAAAAAATAAATTTATTGTTGTAAAATAATTATTTAATAAAAACAAAAATATATTAGTTTATTTAATAAAATATATTCTTTATTTAATTTTTACTATATAATATTTAGTTTATTTATATATTATTACTAAAATTAAAAATAATATATATATTATTTTCATTAATACTAATTATTTATTTCTATAAATTTGTTTATTTATTAATTATTTAAATAATAAATTAAATTTAAATATTTATTTATCTGGTAAGACAATATAGTAATTAATAAAATATAAAAACATAATTTAATTATAAAAAATAAAATTTAAAATAATTAAATAATATAAATAATATAAATAATATAATTAAAATTATTTAAACCCTGATATTACCCAGGGTTTAAATAATTTTAATTTTAATTTTAATTATAATCAAAAAATTATTTACATCATATTACTTAAATTATTATTCATACCTGTATGAGAATTTAAATTTAATTTATCTTCTTTAGGTAATTCAGTGATCATGCATTCTGTTGTTATCATTAAACCAGCAATTGATGAAGCATATTGTAAAGCCGATCTTGTTACTTTAGTGGGATCTAATATTCCCATATTTATAAGATCTCCATATTTTTCAGAAGAAGCATTATATCCATAATTTCCTTTACCTATTTTAACATTATTAGCAATAACAGACGCTTCTTCACCAGCATTTATTACAATTTGTCTTAAAGGAGATTCCATAGCACGTATCGCAACTTTAATTCCAACATTTTGATCTTCATTATCACCTTTTAAATTAATTATTTTATTAGCTGCTCTTATTAATGCAACTCCTCCACCAGCAACAACGCCTTCTTCAACTGCAGCTCTAGTAGCATTTAAAGCATCTTCAACTCTAGCTTTTTTTTCTTTCATTTCAACTTCAGTTGCTGCTCCAACTTTAATAACTGCAACACCACCAGCTAATTTAGCTACACTTTCTTGTAATTTTTCTTTATCATAATCTGAAGAAGATTCTTTAATTTGTTTCCTTATTTGAGAAATACGTTTTTTAATCAAAATTTTATCACCAATTCCATCAATTATTATAGTATTATCTTTATTAATAATAATTCTTTTAGCTTGACCTAAATCTTGTAATTTTGTTTTTTCTAAATCCATACCAATTTCTTCAGAAATTAATGTACCAGCTGTTAAAATTGCTATATCTTGTAACATAGCTTTACGACGATCACCAAAACCAGGGGCTTTTACTGCAGCAACTTTAACAATACCACGTATTGTATTTACTACTAAAGTCGCTAAAGCTTCACCTTCAATGTCTTCAGCAATAATTAATAAAGATTTTCCAGATTTAGCAACAGCTTCTAAAATAGGTAAAATTTCACGAATATTTGATATTTTTTTATCAACTAATAATATAAATGGATTACTTAATTCTACAGAACCATTTTCTTGTTTATTAATAAAATAAGGAGAAAGATAACCTCTATCAAATTGCATACCTTCCACTACATCTAATTCATCTTTTAATCCTGTACCTTCTTCAACTGTTATTACACCTTCTTTACCTACTCTTTCCATTGCTTCTGCTATAAGTTTACCTACTTTTTCATCTGAATTTGCAGATATAGTACCTACTTGAGCTATTGATTTAAAATCAGAACAAGACACAGATAATTCTTTTAACGCATCAACAGCAAATGAAACAGCTTTATCAATACCTCTTTTTAAATCCATAGGATTCATACCTGCTGCAACAGCTTTTAAACCTTCATTTATAATAGATTGTGCTATTACTGTTGCAGTTGTTGTACCATCACCTGCTGCATCATTTGCTTTTGAAGCAACTTCTTTTACCATCTGAGCACCCATATTTTCAAATTTATCTTTTAATTCAATTTCTTTAGCTACAGATACACCATCTTTAGTAATAGAAGGAGCCCCAAAAAGTTTATCTAATATTACATTACGACCTTTAGGTCCCAATGTTACTTTAACAGCATCTGCTAATAAATTTACCCCATTTTGCATTTTTAAACGAGCATCATTTCCAAATTTTATTTCTTTAGCTGACATAAAAACTCCTTAATATTTTATATAATTTAAATTTATTTTAATTTTCAATAACTGCTAAAATATCATTTTCAGACATAATCAATACTTCTTCGTTATTTATTTTTTCAGATTTTATATTATATCCATCATTAAATATAATAATATCACCTATTTTAACATCTAATGGTCTAATTATACCATTACTCAAAATTTTTCCTTTACCTACAGCTAATACTTCACCTCTTGTTGATTTACCTATTGTTGAACTAGTAAGAACAATACCACCAGCAGATTTCATTTCTAATTCTTTGCGTTTAACTATAATACGATCATACAAAGGTCTAATTTTCATAAATTACTCCTACAATTAAATATAAAAATATAGTAAATTTTTATTAAATTAATATATACTTATAAAATAATATATTAATTTAACTATAATATAATTCTATAATAATAATTTTATTTGTCAAATAATTATAAAAATATTTTAAATAAATATATAGTTTTAAAAATAAGTTAATTAAAATTAAATTTTTTAAGCCAAATTAATATAATAGAAATTGCAACTGGTGTTATACCTGAAATATTAATTGCTTCTTTTATAGTTTTAGGTTGATATCTATTTAATTTTAAAATTACTTCATTTGATAAATTTTTAATTTTATTATAATTAAATTTTAAAGGTAAAAAAGTTTCGTTTTTTTTTTTTTGATTTTTAATATATTTTTTTTGTTGAATAATATATCCTTCATATTTTATATATATTTCAATTTGTTTATAAATTTGTTTATATAAAAAAGAAGGTGAAAATTTTTTGATAGAAGTTAATTTATTATATGTTATTTTAGGAATACGTAATAAATTATAGCCATTTTTTTTAAAATATTTTAATTTATTATTTATTTTATTAATATTTATGTATATATATTGTAATCTTTTTTTTTCTTTTTCTATAATATTAATTTTTTTACAAAAAATTTTCCATCTAATATCATTAATTAAACCAATTTCTCTACCTTTAGGGGTTAAACGTAAATCAGCATTATCCTCTTGTAATTGTAAACGATATTCAGCTCTTGAAGTAAAAATTCTATAAGGTTCATTTGTGCCTAAATTAATTAAATCATCAATTAAAACACCAATATAAGCTTGATTACGTTTTAAAATAAATTTATTTTTACCAAATATATATAAACCAGAATTTATACCAGCTATTAAACCTTGAGCAGCAGCTTCTTCATAACCAGTTGTCCCATTTATTTGACCAGCAAAAAATAATCCATTAATATATTTACTTTCTAATGTTTTTTTTAAATCTTTAGGATCTAAAAAATCATATTCTACAGCATAGCCTGGTTTAGTAATTACTGATTTTTCTAAGCCTTTTATTGTACGTAGAATTTTTAATTGAATATTAAAAGGTAAATTCGTTGATATTCCATTAGGATAAAATTCTGTACTCAAAATTCCTTCAGGTTCTAAAAAAATTTGATGAGATATTTTTTTATTAAATCTCATAACTTTATCTTCTATTGAAGGGCAATAACGAGGACCAGAACCATTTATAATTCCATTATAAGATGGACTATATTTAATATATTTTCTAATTATATCATGAGTTTTTTTATTAGTATAAGTAATATAACAATTAATTTGTTTAGGTAAATATTTAATATTATCTAAAAAAGAAAATTTAGGTACAGGAATATCACCGTATTGTTTTTTAAGAATTTTAAAATTAATAGTATTATAATTAATACGAGGTGGCGTTCCAGTTTTTAAACGTTTAATTTTTACAGGTAATTCATTTAAAAATAATGATAAGGGATTTGAAGAAAAATTACCAATACGTCCACCTTTGTAATTATTTAAACCAATATACATTTTACCATTTAAAAAAGTACCTGTACATATAATAACTGATTTAGAATAAAATTTTAAATTCATTTTTGTAATAACACCAACAACATATTTATTTTTAATAATTATTTTTTTAACTGAACTTTGAAAAATTTTAATATTACTTTCATTATTTAATGCATTAAAAATTGATTTTTTATATAAAATTCTATCTATTTGAGCGCGAGTAGAACGTACTGCATATCCTTTACTTGAATTTAATATTTTAAATTGAATACCAGAGAGATCTGCAGTTTTTGCCATTAAACCCCCGAGAGCATCAATTTCTTTAACTAAATGACTTTTACCAATACCACCAATAGATGGATTACATGATAATTCTCCTAAAGTATTTATATCATGTGTTATTAATAAAATTTTACAACCCATACGAGCAGAAGCCATTGAAGCTTCAATACCAGCATGTCCTCCTCCAATAATAATAATATCAAAATATTTAGAATAAATCATTTTATTAACAATTAAAATATTAAATAAATTAGTATTAAATTTATAAAATTAATATATAAAATAAAATAAGTATTAAATTTTAATAGATTATCAATATTAGATAATATATATATTGATTTTTATTATTTAAAATATAAAATTAACATAATGGAGCGGTAGTTCAGCTGGTTAGAATATCTGCTTGTCACGTAGAAGGTCGCGGGTTCAAATCCCGTCCGTTCCGTTTAATTTTAAATAAAAATAATTTATAATATGAACAAAAATATTAAATTAAACAAAATTCAACTTAAAATTGATAAATTATATATAAATCGTGCTTTTCAATTATCATATTTAGGAAATTTTTCTAGCATGCCAAACCCAAGTGTTGGATGTATAATTGTTAAAAAAAACAAAATAATTGGCGAAGGTATTCATATGTTTTCAGGTGGTCCGCATGCTGAAATTAATGCATTAAGAGATACAATTAAAAAAGTTATAAATTCAACAATTTATGTAACACTTGAACCTTGTATTTATTATGGATTAACACCACCATGTGTTAAAGCTATAATTTATTCAGGTATAAAACGTGTTGTAATTGCTGTAAAAGACCCTAACCCTAAAATTTTAGGTAATAGTTTTAAAATTTTAAAAAACGCTGGATTACAAGTTTCTTATATATCAATAAATTTTAAAAATAAAAATAATATAGGGTTTTTTAAAAGAATGATAACTGGTTTACCGTATATTAAATTAAAATACGGTATTTCATTGGATGGCAGAACTGCTTTATTATCTGGTGTAAGTAAATGGATAACATCTATTGATTCAAGGATTGATGTTCAAAAATTAAGAAGTCAATGCTCTGCTATACTTAGTACTAGTAATACAATATTATTTGATAATCCATCGTTTAAAATACATTTAAAATATATAAATAAATTATTTAATAATTTATATCCATTTAAAAATTTAAGACAACCATTAATTATTATAATAGATAGTAAAAATAAAATAAAACCTAAACACAAAATAATTAAAGAAAAAAGAGAAGTTTTGTTAATACGGTTTAAAAAAGATAAAAAAAAATGGCCAAATAATGTACATCAAATAATTTTTAAAAAAAAAAAAAAAATAAATTTAAAATTTTTAATGTCATATTTAGGAAAAATAAAAATAAATAATATTTTAGTAGAAGCAGGTTCTAAATTATCAGGTTTATTATTAAAATTAAAATTAATTGATGAATTAATTTTATATATTTCTCCTAAAATTTTAGGAAATAAAAGCTTAGGTTTATTTAATTTACCTAATTTTAAAAAAATATTAAATAAAAATGATTTTATTTTCAAAAATATTAAAAAAATAAATAATGATTTAAAAATAATATTAAAAAAAAATTTTTAAATTTATTAATTTAAATAATAAATAGGTATAAAAATATATGAAAATTATTAATAGTACATTTAATACTTCTAATAGTACTATTGCAATTGTAATATCTCGTTTTAACGAATTTATAAATAAATCTTTGTTAAAAGGTTCTATAGATATTTTAAAAAGAATAGGTAAAATTTCTGATAATAATATTACTATTGTTTGGGTTCCAGGGGCTTATGAAATACCTTTAATTACTCAATTATTAGCTAATTCAAAAAAATATAAAGCAATTATAACTTTAGGAACAATTATTAAAGGAGAGACTAAACATTTTGAATATATTTCAAATTCAATTATTTCAAATATTAGCAATATAATATTAAAAACTGAAATACCAATTATTTTAGGAATATTAACAACTAATAATATTGAACAAGCTATAAATAGATCTGGTTGTAAATCAGGTAACAAAGGTATAGATGCGGCACTTAATGCTTTAGAAATGATAAATATTATAAATAATATTAAAAATAAAAATATATAATTTATTAATTTTATAAAATAATATTTAAATTAAAAATATTATTATAATTTAATATGTATTTTATAAATTTTATATTTGATTATATTTATAATATATTAATTAATATAATATTTTAATAATAATTTAAATTAAATTTAAATAGCGAGAGACGGGGATCGAACCCGTGACCTCAACCTTGGCAAGGTTGCATTCTACCACTAAACTACTCCCGCGAAAATTTAAAATATATTTAAATATAATATAAATATTATAAATTTCGAATTTAAAAATTTAATTGAATTGTTATTTAATAATTTAAAATATATAGGACTATTAAAGTCCTACATTTATAATTATAATTTATCTAAATGTTCATTTAAATATTTAATAACTCCATTAGTAGAAGGTACAATACTAGGTTTACCTTTTATCCATTGTGCTGGACAAACATCTCCATATTTTTCATGAAATTGTAAAGCATCAATAGTTCTTATAATTTCATCTACATTTCTACCTATAGGTAAATCGTTAACAATTTGAGTTCTTATAATTCTATTTTTATCAATTAAAAATGATGCTCTTAAGGCAAAACCAAATTCTGGATGTTCAATACCATATGATTTTTGAATTTCTCTCTTTACATCAGCTATCATAATATATTTAACTTTACTTATTCCTCCTTTATTAATTGGAGTATTTCTCCAAGCTTTATGTACATATTCAGAATCAAAAGATACTCCGATTAATTCAACATTTCTTTTTTGAAATTCATAAAAACGTTTATTAAATGCTATTAATTCAGAAGGGCAAACAAAAGTAAAATCCATAGGCCAGAAAAATAATAAAATATATTTATTATTAATATAATTTTTAAAATTGAAATTTTTGATAATTTTACCATTACTTAAAACAGCAGATGCTGTAAAATCAGGTGCTTTACAAGTAACTAATGTCATTTTTATTTCCTTTTAAAATAATTTATTAATTTAAAATATAATATATTATTAAATTTATTATAAAATTTTTTTACCTTTATAAAATTTTTTATATGTAATATGATGTCTAATATGTAATTCACCTGTTATTATATCAGTAGATAAAATTTTATAATTTATTTTTTTATGTGATCTTCTTTTTCCTCTTTTAGAACGTGATATTTTATGTTTTGGAACAGCCATCTTAATTTCCTTTATAAATTTTAAAAATAAAATATTAAATATTAATTTAATTTAATTTAATTCATTAATTAAATTATATACATAAAATTTAAATTTTTTTTTTTTTTATTTATTTATTTTTTTTTAAATAATAACACAAATCATAATCAATATTAGAAAATACTTTAATTTTTTTTTTAATATAAGGATGTTTAAAACAAATATTTATAGAATGAAGAAAAAGTCTATTTAATTTGGAATTCAAAATTTTATTATCTAATTTTTTAATACCATATATTTTATCAAATATAATAGGATTATTAATATATAATAAATGTAACCTAATTTGGTGTGTTCTACCAGTAATTGGGTAAATTTTAATTAAAGAATTAAAATTATAATTTTTAATAAATTCAAAAAAAGAAATAGAAAATTTACCATAATTATTAATTGTTGATATTATTTTATTATTTATAGTTAATGTTTTTTTAATATTTAATTTAATATTTTTAATTTTTTTATTCCATTTTCCATGAACTAATGCTAAATATACTTTTTTAATATTTTTAGACTTTAATTCTTTATTTAAAAAAATTAAAGATTTTTTAGATTTAGCTAATAATAAAATTCCAGAAGTTTCTTTGTCTAATCTATGTACAAGTTCTATAAAATTTTTTTCACCTCTTAAAATTCTTATACTTTCAATTAAACCACATTTTATTCCACTTCCACCATGAACAGATATACCAGATGGTTTTTTAATTACTAAAATATAATTATCTTCATATATTATATTTTTTTCTAAATTATTTAAATAAAATAATGTTTTTTTAATATTTTTTTTTTCTTTTATACGTATTATATCATTTAATTTTAATCTATAAGAAAAATTAACACGTTTTTTATTTATTCTTATACTACCTTTTCTTATAATTTTATATATATCATTTTTAGATATATTTTTAAATTTATTTATTAAATAATTATCTATTCTTTGATTAATTTTTTCGTTTATTTTAATAAATTTTATTTCTTCTTTATTCAATATAATTCCAAAAATAAATATTTAAATAAATTAAAATTTATTAAATATAATTTTAAATAATATTTTATTATAATAAATATTTATTAATAAATTATATTAATAAATATTAAAATTAATTATATAATTTATTATTTATTGAGTTTTAAATGTCTAGAGTATGTCAAATAACTAAAAAAAAACCTATGACAGGAAATAATAGATCTCATTCAATGAACGCAACGAAAAAAAAATTTTACTTAAATTTACATAATCATAAATTTTGGGATAATATAAAAAAAAAATATTTAATTTTAAAAATATCTAAAAAGGGGTTAAAAATGATTAATAAAAAAGGGTTAAATTTTTTTATAAAATAAAAAATAAAAAATAAAAAATAAAAAATATTAGGAATAATATATGGCTAAAAGTATTAGAGAGAAAATAAAATTATTATCCTCTTATGGAACAGGTCATTTTTATACTATTACTAAAAATAAAAAAAAAAAAAAAAATATAAAAAATATGATCCTATAATTAGAAAACATATTTTATATAAAGAATATAAAATATAATTTAAAATAAAGCCCGTAATAACGGGCTTTATTTAAAATTATATTTTATAATGTTGTAACGTTAATTGCAGAAGGGCCTTTTTGTCCTTCTTGAATTTCAAATTCAATATTTTGTCCTTCAGCAAGTGTTTTAAAGCCACTACCTTGTATAGCAGAAAAATGAACAAAAACATCTTTACTTCCATCAGAAGGTGTAATAAATCCAAAACCTTTTGATTCATTAAACCACTTTACTTGACCTCTCATTTTTGCCATTTAAAAATATTTCCTTAATCACTTAAAATAAATTATTTTAAAGTTAAATTTATAAAAACAAATTATTAATTAAAATTTAATAATTTTATAATTTATAAATATAAATATAAATATAAATATAAATATAAATATAAATATAAATATTGAGTGATGAAGGAATCGAACCTTCGACCATCTCCGTGTAAAGGAGAAGCTCTACCATCTGAGCTAATCACCCATTTTAAATATTATAAATATATATTTTAAAAAGTCAACTATTTAAAATAATTATTATTTAATTATTTTTATTGATTATTTAATATTAATTAAATATAAAAATAAAATAAATTTAGTAAATATATTAATTTGTATTATAATAAAATTAAATAAAATATTTTAATTTAATAAATTATTTTAAAATATTTATTTTAACAATTTTTTAAATTTATAAAATTAATAATATGATAATAAAACCTAGATTTAGAAAATCTTTTTGTATTACTTCACATCCAATAGGATGTGAATACAATGTATATAACCAAATTTATTATGTTAAAAAAAGAAATCTCTTTTTAAAAGAAGGACCTAAAAAAGTATTAATAATAGGATCGTCTTCTGGTTTTGGATTAGCATCAAATATAGTAACTACTTTTGGTTTTGAAGCAAAAACTATAGGAGTATTTCATGGTGAAAAAAATTATTTTCAAAATTATTCAAATGAAGGTTGGTATAATATTGCAGCTTTAAATAAATTTTCAAAAATTTTAGGTTTATATTCTAAAAATATAAATTGCGACGCTTTTTCTAATGAATGTAAAAATAAAGTAATTAAATTAATTAAAAAAGAATTAGGTAAAATCGATCTAGTAATTTATTCTATATATTCAAAATCATGTAAATCAATTAATAACAAAACAATTAACGCTGTAATAAAACCAATCGATAAAAAATATAAAAATAAAAGCATTAATGTAAATAAAAATAAAATAATAAAATCTACAATAAAACCTGCTAGTAAAAAAGAAATAATAGATACATTATCAGTTATGGGTGGTTTAGATTGGGAATTATGGATGACAGCATTAAAAGAATCAAATGTTTTAGAAAATGGTGTTTTAACAATAGCGTATTCTTATATTAGTAGTGATATAATATCACCAATATATAGAGATGGAACAATAGGTTTAGCTAAATATGATTTTGATCGTTCAGCTAAAAATATCCATAAAAATTTAAGAAAATTAAACGGTAATGTTAATGTTGTAATTTTAAAACCAACAATTACTAAAAGTACTTATTTAAATCCATATATGAATTTATATATTTCAATTCTCTATAAAATAATGAAAAAAAAAAATTTACATGAAGATTGTATAAGTCAAATTTTTCGTTTAATGTCAACATGTTTATATAATAAATATTATGAAACCGATAAATATAATAGAATACGTATGGATACATGGGAAAAAAGAACAGATATACAAAAAGAATGCAAAAAAATATGGAGAAATGTTAATACATATAATTTAAAACAAAAAACAGATTATTTTAATTGTAAAAGAGATTTTTTACGTTTATTTGGGTTTTATTTTTCAGAAGTAAATTATAAAATTAATATTAATACTGATATTGATATTGATATAATATAAATAAAAATTAATAATTAAGTATATTTTATAAACATATAGAATTATGTTAAAAGAATATTAATATAAAATATTGTAGAGTTTTAAAATTACTATATTTTATTTTTTTTTTTAAAAAAAATATCTATGGTGAGATAGCCAAGAGGTTGAAGGCGCTCCTCTGCTAAGGGAGTATACATTATAAAAGTATCCGGGGTTCGAATCCCCGTCTCACCGTAGTTGCATCTGTAGCTCAGTTGGATAGAGTACTTGGCTACGAACCGAGCGGTCGGAGGTTCAAATCCTTCCAGATGCAAATTTAATAAGTTTTTAAAAATATTAATATTTTAATAATTTTTATTTAATAATACAATATTAACAATTTCAATAAAAATAATAAAATGAATAAATTTTTAAATTTTAAAATAAATAAAACTGCTATTAATAAAATAAATTCTATAATTACAAAACATAAAAAAAAATTAAGAATTTTTATAAAAGGAGGAGGATGTGGGGGAATAAAATACAATTTTATTTTAACAAATATTAAAAAAAAAAATGATATATGTATTATTAAAAAAAACATTACAATAGTTATTGATCCAATAAGTTTTCAATATTTAAATGGAAGTTATTTATTTTATTATTATTATTTAGAAGAAGCAAAATTTATTATCAAAAATTCAAATATAAAAACAACATGTAATTGCGGTTCTTCTATTAATTTTAAGAATTTTTAAATAAAACAATTAATAAAATTTATTTATTTTATTTTATTTTAATTTTTGGACGAATAAATTTATTAATTATATTAACTATTAAAAATAAAAATGTTTTATTATATCCTTGTATTTTAATTTGATGCATTTTATATAATGTAATATATAAAAAACGAGCTAATTTACCTTTAATTATTATTTTTTTATTTATTATATTTAAAACTAAATATCCTATTGTATTAAATTCTGACAATGATATTAAAGTTCCATAATCAATATACTTAAAAACACTCATTGATGTTTTATTTAAAATAGATATAATATTTTTACAACATATTTTAACCATTTGATGCGCAGATTGAGCACATGCTGGAATAAATTTATTATTTATTTTTAAAGATGAACAATCTCCTATAGCAAAAATATTATTATCTAAAGTAGTTTGTAAAGTAGATTTTATTATTAATTGATTAATATTATTAATTTCTAATCCTTTTATATGTTTAATAAAATCAGGTACTTTTATTCCAGCAGTCCAAATTATTAAATCAGCATTAATATAAAAATTTGTTTTAGTTTTTAATCCATGTTCATATATATTTGTAACTAAAGTATTAACTAAGATATTAATATTTATTTTTTTTAATATATTATATACATAAATAGAAATTTTATTAGGTAATAATGATAAAATTTTAGATCCAGCTTCAATAATTGTAATGTTTATTTTTTTATTATCAAAATAATTATAACCATATTTTTTAAGTTCTTTAATTAAATTTACTATTTCAGCAGATAATTCTATACCTGTAGCACCACCACCTATAATAACTATATTTATTTTAATTAAATTTTTAATATCATAGATTTTATCATTATTAAAAGTTAATAAAATATTAAATAATTTTTTATGTAATAACATTGCGTGTTTAATATTATCTAAAAAAAAACATTTTTTTTTAATTCCTGGTATATTAAAATCATTAGATATACTTCCTATAGCAATAATAAGAATATTATAATTTAATTTCTTAATTTTTTTTTTTTTATTTTCTAAATTATTTAAATATTCATATGTTATAAATTTTTTATATCTATTAATATTTATTAAAGTTCCTAGTTTAAAATTATAATTATTATCTTTAGCATGATCTAAAAAATTTATTGTATTTATATTTGCGTCTAAATAACCTGATGCAATTTCATGTAATATAGGTTTCCAAACATGAAATAAATTTTTATCTATAAGTGTTATATTTTTATATCCTATTTTTTTTCCTAAAAGCTTAATTAACTCTAAACCACTAATACCGCCACCTATTATCACTATTTTTTTATTTTTGTTCATTTTAAAATCCTTTTTATATAATATATTTTAATTAATATTTAAAATATAATTTATTTAATATTTTTAAAAACTAATTTTAAATATTAATATTAATATTAATATTAATACAATATATATTATTTTAATATTATTTTAAAAAATAATTTACTTTTAAAAATAAATAATGAAATATACCTTTCAACCATCTATTATAAAAAGAAACAGAAAACATGGATTTAGAATAAAAATGTCAAAAAAGAATGGACGTAAAATTTTATTAAGAAGACGTAATAAAGGTAGAAAAAAATTAATTTCTTTTAAATAATTTAAAATGATAAATTTTTATAATATAAAAAAAATAAAATTATTAAATATAAATAATTTAATATTTAATTTTAAAAAGTCAATAAAATATAATAATAAATATTTTACAGTTATTAAAAATACTAATAATTTAGAATATGCTAGATTAGGTTTAATTATTAGCAAAAAACATATTAAGTATTCTCATGATAGAAATAGATTTAAACGTATTGCAAAAGAAAGTTTTCGTTATAATCAATATTTATTACCATTATTAGATTATATTATTATTTCTAAAAATAAATTACATGAATTAAATAATTATAAATTTACTATTAATTTAGAAAAAATTTGGAATTTTAAATATTATTAAATTTATTAAAATTAGATTTATTTATAAAAATTTAAATTTATAATATTTTAATATTACAAA
The DNA here is from genome assembly GCA_030849185.1 of Candidatus Psyllophila symbiotica. GTDB lineage: Bacteria > Pseudomonadota > Gammaproteobacteria > Enterobacterales > Enterobacteriaceae_A. The sequence continues at coordinate 29,958 of CP102980.1, forward strand.
ATTTTAAATATATATTGAGAAATTAATTTTGAATATAAAACGTAAATTTTTTTTAATAATTTTATTTTTAAGTTTTTTATTTACATTTATATTATTTAAAAGTAATAAAAATTCAAAACATTATTTTAATAAAAATCAAAATATTAATAATAAAAGTAATACTATTAATTTAAACTATAACGAAATTATTAAAAACAAAACCAAAAAGTATAAAAAAATAAAAATTAAAACTGATTTACTATATTTAATTATTAATACTAATGGCGGTATTATAGAAGAAGCTAAATTACTCAAATATAAAAATAATTTAAGTTCACTTAAACCAATTGAACTTTTAAAAACAACAAATTCTTTTATTTATCAAATAAATAATAATTTAATTAAAAAAGAGTATTTATTTAATAATACAAATAAAATAATATTACCTAAATTTAGAGTAGAAAAAAATTATTATTCAATAAATAATAATAAAAATTATATTTCAATACCTATGTATTACAAAGATGATAATAATAATATTTTTATTAAAACTTTAATATTAAAAAATAAAAGTTATGTAATTAAAATAATTAATACTTTTATTAATAATAATATAACACCAATTAAATTAAGTTCATTCGGGCAAATTAAACAAACAATAAATCTACCTATAAATAATAAAAAAAATAATGATATTAACAAAAATTTTAGAGGTATAGCATATTCATCAAATATTGAAAAATATAAAAAAATATCTTTTAAAGATAATATTAATTTAAATATAACTACTAAAAGTGGTTGGATTGCAATGTTACAAAAATATTTTACAACAGCAATAATTCCAATTAGTAAAACAAATAACATTTTTTATTCAGAAAAAACCAATAACAATATTTGTACAATTGGATTTCAATCAAATCCAATAATTATCAAACCATTTCAAAGTCATAATTTTAAAATATCTTTATGGATTGGCCCTAAATTACAAAGTGATATGGAAAAATTATCACCATATTTAAGTTCAACAATAGATTATGGATTTTTATGGTTCATATCAAAACCCTTATTTAAAATACTAAAATTTATACATTTTTTCTTTGGAAATTGGGGATTTTCAATAATATTAATAACATTGTTTTTACGTTTTATTATGTATCCAATATCAAAATTTCAATATATTTATTTAAAAAAAATAATTTTATTACAACCTAAAATTAAAAAAATAAAAGAAATTAATAAACATAATAAAGAAAAATTAAATGAAGAAATATTAAAATTATATAAAATTGAAAAAGTTAATCCTTTATTAGGTTTAATACCTATTTTAATACAAACTCCGATATTTTTATCATTATACAATATATTAATAGAATCTATTGAATTAAGACATTCAAAATTTATTTTTTGGATACATGATCTTTCTGCTAAAGATCCTTATTATATTTTACCAATATTATTAAGTATAACAATATATTATATACAAAAAATATCACCCATAAATATAAATAATACACCAAATATAAAAATTATAAATTTTATACCTATTATTTACAGCATTTTTTTCTTTTGGTTCCCTTCTGGTTTAATTATTTATTATATAGTAAATAATATTTTTATTATTTTTCAACAAAAAAAAATTTATAAAATTTAAATATTTATAAATTAATTTTAAAATTAAAATATGAATAATAAAGACACAATTATAGCTCAGGCAACTCCAATAGGAAGAGGTGGTATTGGGATTATTAGAATTTCAGGGTTAAACGCTAAAAAAGTAGCTTATTCTGTTTTAAAAAAAATACCAAAACCACGTTATGCTAATTATTTACCATTTTATGATTATAATAATAATATATTAGATAAAGGAATTGCTTTATGGTTTCCTAAACCTAATTCTTTTACCGGAGAAGATGTTTTAGAATTACATGGTCATGGAGGGTTTATTAATATTAATTTATTAATTGAAAATATTTTAAAAAAAAATAAAATAAGAATAGCAAAACCTGGAGAATTTTTAAAACGTGCGTTTATAAACAATAAAATTGATTTAATACAAGCCGAAGCTATTTCAGATTTAATTAATGCTAATTCTATATTATCAACAAAATTGGCAATATCTTCATTTAAAGGAAATTTTTCAATAAAAATTAATAATCTTATTAAATTAATTAATAATTTAAGAATAAATTTAGAAATGCAAATAAATTTTTCAGAAAATAATAATAATAATAATAATAATAATAATATATTTAAAAAAGAGAAAATTAAAAAATATTTAAATAATATTATTAATATTATTAATAGTATTTTAAACAAAACAAATACAAGTAATACTATTAAAGAAGCTATAAATGTAATAATATTAGGTTTACCTAACGTAGGAAAATCAAGTTTAATTAATATTTTAAGTAATGAAGAAATTTCTATAATTAATAAATTATCAGGTACTACTAGAGATATATTAAGTAAATATATTCAATTTGATAATATTCAATTAAACATTATTGACACTGCAGGATTACGTAAAACTAAAAATAAAATAGAAAAAATTGGAATTAAAAAAACAATAAATGAAATAAAAAAAGCAAATCATTTACTATTTTTAACAAATTCAAAAAAAAAAAAATCTTTTTTAAATTTAAAATATAACTTTATTAAAAAAATTCCACATAATTTATTAATTACAGTTATAAGAAATAAAATTGATTTAACCAAAGAATTACCTGGAATATTTTTTTTAAAAAATTATACATTAATTTGTTTATCTTTACTTAAATTAAATGGTATTGATTTGTTAAAAAAATATTTAAAAAAAAAAATAAGTTTAAATAATAATTTTACAGAAGGAATATTTTTATCTCGTTTAAGACATTTAGAATTATTAAAAAAAGCAAAATATTATTTATTAAAATCCAAAATAAAATTAAAAAATGTTTTTTACAAAGAATTACTAGCAGAAGATTTAAAATTAGCAAATAATGAATTAAATAAAATAACTGGTAAAAAATTTAAAAAAAATATTATAAATGAAATTTTTTCAAAATTTTGTATAGGAAAATAATAAATTTATTAAACAATATTTATAAATAATTTTTAAAATTATAATTTTATCTTTATTTAATTTATATATATATAATAATATATACAATTTATTAAATAATTTAAAATCTATATTAATTTTAAAATATAATATATTTATTTAATATATTTTAAATAACATAATGAGGTGTTATTATTAAAAAAATATTAATAAAATTTGGATCACCGATTGAACGCGTTAAAAATGCTATAAAAGCATTAAAAAGAAAAAGGGGTGTAATATTATTAGATGATAAAAACAGAGAAAACGAAGGCGATATTATTTTTAGTGCTGAAAATATTACTACTGAACAAATGGCTTTAACAATAAATTATGGTAGTGGTATTGTATGTGTTTGTATTACTGAAAAATTTAGAAAATATTTATCATTACCATTAATGGTTAATAATAATTCAAGTAAATTTCAAACACCATTTACTATAAGTGTAGAATCAAAAAAAAATGTAACTACAGGTGTTTCAGCAAACGATCGTGTTAAAACAATACATACTATTGCTTCTAATAACATCAAAAATATTGATTTAAATAAACCAGGTCATGTATTCCCATTATGCGCTCAACCTGGAGGATTATTAATACGTAAAGGACATACAGAAGCTGCAATTGATTTATTATCTCTTGCAAATTTTAAAAAAATTGGAGTGATTTGTGAATTAACTAATAAAAACGGAAGTATGTCTAAAATAATTGAAATAATAAATTTTGCTAAAAAATATAATATGACTGTATTAACTATAGAAGATATTATTATTTATATGTATTATCAAAATAATAAAATAAAATTTTAAATTAATAATTTAAAATTTATTAAATATAATAAATATTTATTAAAAATTTAAAGTTAATTTTAAAAATGTTATTATTAAAACTAATTTATTATCCTAATAAATTATTAAGAAAAAAATCAACTCAAATAAATAAAATAAATTTTAAAATTAAAAATATTATATATAATATGTTTAAAATCATGTATAAAAAAAATGGTATAGGTTTAGCAGCAAATCAAATTGGTATAAATAAAAGAATATTTATAATTGATATATCTAAAAAAAAAAATAAAAAATTAATATTTATTAATCCTAAAATTTTAAACAAAGAGGGGGAAATTTTCATAAAAGAAGGGTGTTTATCTATTCCTGGTATATTTAAAATTTTAAAACGTTATTCTCATATTAAAATTTCAGCTTTAAATACAAATGGAAATTATTTTGTATTTAAAACCAGAAATATTAAATCAGTATGTATTCAACATGAAATAGATCATTTAAATGGAAAATTATTTATTGATTAATTATAAATTAAATAATATAAAATTAATTTATTAAATATAAAGTAATTTTATAAATATATTAATAATTTCTAAATAATTAAAATTCTATAATATTTGAAGATCTAGGATAAGGTATAACATCACGAATATTTTTTAATCCAGTTATATAATTTAAAATACGTTCAAAACCCAATCCAAAACCAGAATGAGGAATAGTACCATATTTACGAATATCTCTATACCACCAATATTTTTTTTTATTTAATTTAACTTCATTTATTCTTTTATCTAAAATACTTAATATATCTTCTCTTTGAGAACCACCAATTATTTCACCAACACCTGGAACTATTATATCCATATTAGATACAGTTTTATAATTTTTATTTATTTTCATATAAAATGGTTTAATATTTTTAGGATATTTTTTAATAACAACAGGTCCTTTAAAATAATTTTCACACAAATAATGTTCATGCTCAGAAGATATATCTGAACCCCATTTTACTGGAATTTTAAATTCTTTATTTGATTTAAGTAAAATTTTAATTGCTTCAGTATAACTAATTTGTTCAAATTTATAATACAAAAATTTAATTAAATAATTTATATTTTTTTTTTTATTTATAAAAAATAAATCATCTAATCTTTTATTTAAAACTATTTTAAATATATATTTTAACATATTTTCTGAAAGATTAATTATATCTTCTAATGTACCAAAAGCAATTTCAGGTTCAATCATCCAAAATTCTGATAAATGTCTACTTGTATTAGAATTTTCTGCTCTAAATATTGGACCAAAAGTATAAATTTTAGATAAAGAACATGCATAAGCTTCACCTGTTAATTGCCCGGAAACTGTTAAAAATGTTTCTTTACCAAAAAAATCTTTCTTAAAATTAATATTATTAATATTATATGGAATTTTTTTAAAATTAAAAGTTGAAACTTTAAACATTTTACTAAACCCTTCAGAATCAACACATGTAATTAAAGGAGTTGAAATCCAAAAAAACCCATTCATATTTAAAAATTTATGAATAGCTTGTGCTACTGTATGTCTTATTCTTGTAACTGCACTAATTAAATTAGTTCTAGGACGTAAATGTGGTATTTCTCTTAAATATTCTTTACTATGATATTTTGATGATATAGGGTATATATCTGGTCTTTTAACCCATCCAATAATATTTACTTCAACAGCTTTAATTTCATAATTTTGCTTTTTTCCTAAAGAAAACACTAATAACCCAATAATTTCAACAGAACATCCAGTTGTTAAATTTAAAATTTCATTATAATTTTTAAGTGTTTTATATATAACTATTTGACATGTTTTTAAACATGAACCGTCATATATTGAAATAAATAATAAACCATTTTTAGATTTTCTTTTAGTTTTTACCCAACCATTTATTAATATTTTTTTTTTAATATTTAAAAAACCATTTATTACTAAATAATTATATATTTTCATAAACTATTTATATTTTATTATAATAATATTCAAAATTATATTTTGAAATATTTATTTTTATAAAAATTATTAATTGTAATTAAATTAGACATTATACAAAATTCAGATAATAAAATATTTTCAGCTCTATAATTAGGATTTATTTGAATTAATTCTAATTGTTTTATTGTAAATATATTTTTTAAATTATTTTTAATTTTTTTTCTACATTGTTTAAAAGATTCTTTTACTATTAATTTTAAATTATTAATATTATTAACAAAATATTTTTTTTTACATGGTTTTAAAATCAAAAAAATAGATTCTATTTTTGGTTTAGGGATAAAAGCGTTTTTAGATATTTTAAATAAAGGTTGAATATTTAAATAATATTTAATAATAATATTTAAACGTCCTTTTTTTTTTTTATTAACAATATATATAATTTTATTAGAAAATTCTTCTTGTAATACTATATATATATATTTTATATAATATAAATATTTTATAATATAAAAAATTAAATCTGTTGATATATTATATGGTATGTTGCCAAAAAAAATTAATAGTTTTTTTTCTTTTTTAGCAATATTTGATAAATTAATTTTTAAAATATTTTTTTTATAAATTAAAATTTTTTTTTTTTTAAATTGTAAAAAATTTTTTAAAAAAAAAATTAATTCTATATCAATTTCTATTAAAATAATTTTATATACATTTAAAATTATTAATTTAGTAATTATACCAAATCCAGAACCAATTTCTACTAATATATCATTATTTTTAATTTTAATTAATTTTATTATTTTTTGAATAATATATAAATTATTTAAAAAATTTTGACCTTTTTTTTTTTTAATAATAAATTTTTTATTTTTTTTAATAAACATTTTAATTTATTAAATTTAATTATAATTATTTATAAAATATTAATTTTAACTAAATTTTTAAAAAAATATTTTTATAAATTTTAATATTTTAATAAATAAATTTTTAAAAAAATATATTTATTAATGCGTCTGGATGGAATTGAACCACCGGCTTTCATTGTGTCAAAATGATACTCTAACCAACTGAGTTACAGACGCATAAATATTTATTAAATTATTTATTTTAAAATAATATATTTATTTTTAAAAAATAAAATATAATACATAAATATAAAATATTATTTATTTAGATTTATATATAATAAAAATATTTAAATTTAATCAAATTAAAATATTAATTATATAAATTTTACTTAATAATAATATTAAATATATTATAAAAATATAAATATTTATTTTTATTTAAATACAATAATATTTAAAATTTATTTAATTTAATTATATTTAAAATATTAAAAATATTAAAAATATAAATGCAATAAAACTTAACTTTAAAATAAACAAAACTAAATTAATAAAAATAATCAAATATAAATAAAATAATTCAATATAAAAAATTAAAATATTTAAAATATATTATTTATAAAAATATTACTACTTAATTTTAAAAAATAAAATTTAAAATTACAAAAAATATTATAAAATATTATATTTTAAATTAGAATCAGTAAAATATTTTACTGATCCTAACGAAATTTATTTTTAAATATTTAATATATTTATTTTTAACAAATATTTTTCCTACACATTATTTTTTTAATTTGTTTATAATTTAATGTTTCATATTTAATTAAAGATTCTTTCATAGAATATAAAATATCTATATTTTTAATTAATAAATTTTTAGTTTTAATATAATTACTTTCTATTATCATTTTAATTTCTTGATCAATCATATATAATGTAGCATCTGAAATATAATTTATTTTATTTTTATTTTCTATAAAAATTTTATTATTATTATATAAAATAGGACCTAATTTATTTGAAAAACCCCATTTAATAACCATATCACGCGCAATTAAAGTTGCATTTTTAATATCATTATATGATCCAGTTGATATATTATGTTTACCATATATTATTTCTTCAGCAATACGACCACCATATAAAGTAGAAATTTTATTTTCTAATCTTTTTAAATTTTCATTTAAAATATCAGTTTTGGGTAAAAAATAAGTAATGCCTAAAGCATAACCTCTTGGAATAATACTAACTTTATATATAGGATCATGATTTGACATTAAACTACCTATAATAGTATGACCAGATTCGTGAAATGCTATTAATTCTTTTTGTTTATTTGATAATATTAAAGATTTTTTTTCAACACCTAATATAATTTTATCTCTTGCTTTTTCTAGCTCAAACATTGTTACTTTTTTTTTATTAATTCGAACAGCTAATAATGAAGCTTCATTTATTAAATTTGATAAATCAGCTCCCGAAAATCCTGGTGTTCCTCTAGCTATTAAAGATAAATTAATATCTTTTGATATTATATTTTTAATATGAACTTTTAAAATTTCTTCTCGTTCTTTTATATTAGGTAATCCAAAATACACTTTTCTGTCAAATCTACCTGGTCTTAATAAAGCTTTATCTAATATATCAGGTCTATTTGTTGCAGCTATTATAATAATACCAGGATTTTCTTCAAAACCATCCATTTCAACTAAAATTTGATTTAAAGTTTGTTCTCTTTCATCGTTATTTCCATTAACACCATACCCTCTTTGTCTACCAACAGCATCAAGTTCATCAATAAAAATAATGCAAGGTGTAATTTTTTTAGCTTGAATAAACATGTTTCTAACACGAGAAGCACCTACACCAACAAACATTTCAACAAAATCTGATCCTGAAACAGAAAAAAACGATACTTTTGATTCACCAGCGATAGCTTTGGCGAATAATGTTTTACCAGTACCAGGAGGACCAATCATTAATACCCCTTTTGGTATTTTACTACCTATTTTTTTAAAATCTTCTGGATTTTTAAAATAATCAACAATTTCTCTTAATTCTTCTTTTACTTCTTCATAACCTGCAACATCTTTAAAAGTTATTTTAATTTGATTGGGTTTTAATAATTTAGCTTTATTTTTAATAAAAGATATTAAATTTTTACCACTATTTTGAATTTGTTTTACAAAAAATAACCAAATTCCAATTAATAATAATACAGGCACCCAAGATATAAAAATAGTCAAAAGTACATTGTGAGTATTACTTTCATTTCCTATAATTTTAACATTTTTAATTAATAATGTATCTAATAATTTAGGATCATTTATAGGAATATAAGTATTATATGTATCATCATTTTTTTTAATAACATTAATTTTTTTGTCGCTAATTTTAACTTCTTTTATTTTATTTTTTGTTAAATCTGAAATAAATTTAGAATATTCAATAGAATTATTATTATATGTTTTATAAATAGAATTTTGTAAAAAAAAAAAAACAGAAAAAAACATTAATAAATACAAAATTATTTTTTTAATTATTTTATTCATTTTAATCCTTTTATTTTAAAATTTTTTAAAAAATTTAAAAGCTATTATATATACTTCTTTAGAATTTGAATATGAAGAATTAGGTTTAAAAATTTTAACTTTATTAAATATTAAAGAAATATATTTAATATAATAATTATAATCACTATTATAAAATATTTTCATAATACATATTCCTTTAAATTTTAATATATTTTCACAAATTTTAATAACTAATTTAAATAATTTTGTTGCTTTAGGCATATCAATAATTGAAATTCCACTTATATTTGGAGAAAGATCTGACATAATAACATCAACTTTATTATAACCAATATAATCAGTTATTTTTCTAATAAAATTTTTATTTAAAACATTTTCTTTAAAAAATTTAACATTTTCAATAGGATTTATTTTTTTAATATCATAAGCAATAACAATACCATTTTTACCTATTTTACTTTTAGCATATTTTGACCAACTACCAGGAGCAGCTCCTAAATCTACAACAATAGTATTTTTTTTAAATATTTTATAATTTTTTTGTATTTCATCAAGTTTAAACCATGCACGAGATCTTAATTTTTTTTTTTAGCATAATAAACATATTTATCTTTAAAATTTCTATTTAACCATTTATTTTTTTTTTTCATATAACTTTAAAATATAAATTAAGTAATTTTAAATATAATTATTAAATTAAATTATTTTAAAATATATGTCAAGTGATTTTAAATTAAATTATTAAAATAAATTACTTTAAATATATTTAAAGGGAAAATTAAAAAATAATGGAAAAAAACATATTTAAAAAAAATTTTATAATTAATATTATTAAAAAAGATTTATTTTATAAAAAATATAAAAAAATTAAAACAAGATTTCCTCCAGAACCTAATGGTTATTTACATATAGGACATGTTAAATCTTTATTTTTAAATTATTATATATCTAAACATTATAATGGTATATTTAATTTACGTTTTGATGATACTAACCCAGTTTATGAAAATATTAAATATATTAAATCTATTAAACAAAACATAAAATGGTTAGGAATAAATGTAAATAATATTTATTATACTTCAAACTATTTTAATCAAATTTATGATTATGCAATTGAACTAATTATTAAAAAGTTAGCTTATGTTGAAAAATTATCTAAAAAAAAAATAAAAAAATATAAAGGAAATTTAACTAATCTAGGAAAAAACAGTCCTTATAGAAATAAAAGTGTTATTAAAAATTTAAATATATTTAAAAAAATGAAAAAAGGGTATTTTTCAGAAGGAACTATGTGTTTACGTGCTAAAATTAATATGTATTCACCTAATATCATAATGAGAGATCCAATTTTATATAGAATTAAATATATTTCACATTATCGAACAATTAAAAAATGGTGTATTTATCCAACTTATGATTTTTCACATTGTATATCTGATGCAATAGAAAAAATATCACATTCATTATGTACATTAGAATTTACAAAAAATCGAATTTTATATAACTGGATATTAAAAAATTTAACGATATCATTTAATCCTTGTCAATATGAATTTTCAAAATTAAATTTAACATTTTCAATATTATCTAAAAAAAAATTAAATTTTTTAGTTAATAACAAAATTGTAAATGGATGGAATGACCCAAGAATGCCAACATTATCAGCATATAAAAAAAAAGGGTATACCGCCAAATCAATTTTATCTTTTTGCAAAAATATAGGAATAAGTAAAAAAGAAAACATAATTGATATTATGATGTTAGAATCTTATGTGCGTAATGATTTAAATATAAATGCTTTACGAGTTATGGGAGTATTAAATCCATTAACAATTATTATTAAAAATATGGGTATACAAACTGAAATGATATTAATACAACTTCATCCTAAAAAAAAAAAACTAGGTTTTCGTATTGTTCCATTTAGTCGTAAAATTTATATTGACAAATATGATTTTAAAGAAAAATTCGACAAAAAATATAAACGTTTAATTTTAGGAAAAAAAATAAAATTAAGAAATTCTTATATAATTAAAGCTAAAAAAATAAATAAAAATATTTGTGGTATTATAAAAACAATATATTGTAATTATTATTTAAATATTACAAATCAAAAAAAAAATAATTATAAATTAAAAAATATTATTCATTGGGTTTCAAAAAAACATTCTATATTAGTATTTATATATTTATATAATAATTTATTTAAAACTCCAAATCCTTTAAAATATAAAAATTTAATTACAATAATAAATCCGTTTTCTTTAATTATTAAAAATAGCTATATTGAACCTAGTTTATTTTATTCTCAAAATAAAAAAACATATCAATTTGAACGTATTGGATATTTCTATTTAAATAATTATAATTATAAAAACAATTTAATTTTTAATAGAATAATTACATTAAAACAAAATAAATTTAAAAAAAATAATTAAAATTTATAAATAAATATAATAATTTAAAATTATTTTATATATAATTATATATAATTGTTATTATATTATATTTATATTTTATTAAATAAATATTTTAAAATATATATTTTAAATTTATTAAAAAACATATTATAAAATTATGAAAAAACAAAGACAAATAGTTTTTGATACTGAAACAACTGGTTTAAATAAATTTGGTTTGCCATATATAGGACATCGAATTATAGAAATTGGAGCTATAGAATTAATAAATCGTAAATTTACAGGAAAAATTTTTCATACATACCTTAATCCAAATAGATTAATTGATACTGAAGCATTTAAAATACATGGAATTAATAACGAATTTTTAAAAAATAAAAAAAATTTTAAAGAAATTTCAAATGATTTTTTAAAATTAATTAAAGATGCCGATTTAATAGCACATAATGCAATGTTTGATGTAAATTTTATAAATTATGAATTTTCTTTAATTAATAAAAACTTTCCAAAAATTGAAAATTTATGTAATATAATTGATACTTTATCTATAGCTCGAAAACTTTTTCCTAGGAAAAAAAATAGTTTAAATTCATTATGCAAACGTTTTGAAATTAATAAAAGTAAACGTGTTTTACATAGTGCTTTAGTTGATGCTAAATTATTAACAAAAGTATATTTATTTATGACTGGAGGTCAACAAATTTTAAAACCAAAAAAAGAAACAAAATTTAATGAAGAAAAATATAAAAATAAAAAAATATTAAATTTAACCAACACAATATATGCCAATAAAAAAGAAATCTTAAATCATAATTTGTTTTTTAAAACTAATCAAAATATTTAAAATTAAATAATATATTAATTAAATTATTTATACGATATAAAGTTTTTTTTTTTTTTATTATATAAATAATATTATTTATATTTGGAGTATTTTTTTTACCTGTAATAATAATACGTAAAGGCATACATACATTATACATATTTAAATTAAATTCATTCTTAATTTCAAAAATTATATTATTAATATTTTTATATGTCCAAAATTTAATTTTATTAAATTTATTATAAATAATTATTAATATTTTAAAAATATTTTTAAATTTTAAAATATATTTAATAACTTTATAATTTATTATAATATCTATATTATATATATATTTAAAAAATTTAGACATTTCAACTAAATTTTTGCAACGTTTATTAAATAATTTAATAACATTTTCAATTTTAGGTTTTTTACTAATATTTAATTTATTTTCTTTAATATACGGTAAAATATTAGATTTTATTTTTTTAATAGACATATTGTTAAGATAATATTGATTAATCCAATTTAATTTTTTAATATCAAAAATACTAGAAGATTTAACAAAATTTTTAAAATTAAAATATTTTTTCATTTCTGAAATTGTAAATATTTCTTTATTTTTATAAGACCAACCTAATTTTAATATATAATTAATTAAAGCTTCAGGTATATATCCTTTATATTTATAATCATTAATATTATTAGAAAAATATCTTTTAGAAAGTTTTTTGCCATCATCTCCTAAAATTATAGAAACATGAGCATATTTAGGTATTTTACAACCTAAACTTTTAAAAATATTAATTTGTTTAGGGGTATTATTAATATGTTCTGAACCTCTAATAATATGTGTAATATTCATATCTAAATCATCTATAACTGAACTAAAATTATAAGTAGGTATACCATTTTCTCTACAAATTATGAAATCATCTAACTCATTGTTATTTGTTTTAATTAATCCTCTTATTTTATCATTAAAAATAACATAACCATTTTCAGGATTTAAAAACCGTATTACATATTTTTTATTTTCATTTTTGTTTTTAAAATTAATACAAAATTTATCATAACGAGGTTTTATGTTATTTTTAATTTGATAATTACGCAATAAATTTAAGCGATTTTTTGAACAATAACATTTATATGCATTACCATTATTTAACATTAAATTTATAATTTTATTATATCTATAAAGATTATTAGTTTGAAAAAAAGGTCCTTTATCCCAATTAATCTTTAACCACTTTAACCCTTCTATAATAGAATTAACTGATTTAATATTAGAACGATTAATATCAGTATCTTCTATTCTTAATATAAAAATTCCTTTATTACTACGACTAAAAAGCCACGAATATAATGCTGTACGAGCTCCTCCAATATGTAAATATCCTGTTGGACTTGGTGCAAATCTAGTTATTATTTTCATAATTATCTTATTTATAAATTATTTTATAAAAACATAATATTATTAATTAAATAAAAAATATTACTAAAAATAAACATTTTTAAATTAATTTTAAAATATCATTATATATAAATTTATTATTTTTAATACCAACACATACGTTTTTATGTCCTTTTATTAACAAATTAATTGCATATGTTCCCATACGATAACCTAAAATACGATCATATGATATAGGCTTGCCTCCTCTTTGAACATGACCTAAAATTATAGTTCGTATTTCTTTATTAATTTTTTTTTTAATATATTCAGAAAATTTTTTAATATTACAAATATTTTCAGTGATAATTATAATCGCATTATTTATACCTTTAGAGATTTTGTTTTTTATTTCATTTATTAAATTATCAATATTAAATTTTATTCCGGGTATAATTAAAAATTCACATTTTCCAGCAATAGCACTAGCAATAGTTAAATCTCCGCATTTTCTACCCATTACTTCAATTATGAATATACTTTGATGTGAAAATGCAGTATCTCGAATACGATCTATTGATTCAACTATTGTTTCTAAAGCAGTAAAATAACCAATGCTATAATCAGTACATACTACATCATTATCAATTGTACCTGGTAAATTTATACAAGAAATACCTTCTTGCACTAAATATTTAGAGCCAATATAAGAACCATTACCACCTATAATTATTAATGAATTAATATTATTCTTTTTAAGATTATTAATTGCTTTAAGTCTTATGGTTTTTTTTTTAAATTTTTCAAATCTTGAAGAACCTAAATATGTACCACCTAAGTTATTAAAATTAAATAAATTATTATTAAATATTTTTTTAATATTATTTTCGAATAAACCTTTATAACCATTATAAATTCCATAAACAACAAAGTTATTTAAATAAGCAACATTTAATATACCATTAATAGCAGAATTCATACCAGGTGAATCACCACCACTAGTTAATATACCAATATTTTTCATATTTTAATTCCTTTTAAAATAATTACAATTATTATATTTTTTAAATATAAATTAAATAATTATATTCTTTTATTTAAATAAATTAAAAATATTTTAAATAAAATATTAATTAAAAACAAGTATTAATAATTATTTTAAATAAATTATATTTAACATAATATTTTATAAAATATTAATTTTAAAACTATATGAATAAAAATAATTTATTAAATTATAAAATTCAAAAAATTTTAAAAAATTTTATTTATATTAAAAAAAAAATAAATTATAAAAAGAAAAAAAAAAAAATTATAAATATAAATAATAAATTTAAAAATTCTATATTGTTAAATAATTATAATTTATTATTAAAATTTAAAGAAAAAGATTATTTAATTAAAAAAAATTTAAGGAAAATATTTTTTTTTCAAAAAAATATATATGATAATATTGAATTATTAGAAATATTTAAACAAACTAAAGATAAAGAAACATTAAATTATATTATAAAAAATTTAAAAAAATTAAAAAAAATAATTAAATATTTAGAAGACAAATATATATTTTCAGAAAAAAAAGATAAATTAAATTGCTATTTAAATATTAAATCAGGTTCAGGAGGAATAGAATCGCAAAATTGGTGTAGTATTTTACTCAAAATGTATTTAAAATGGGCTGAAAAAAAAAATTTTAAAATCCAATTCATAGAAAAAAAAAAAAGTAATATTGGTATTAAATCAATTACTATTAAAATTATTGGTAATTATGCTTATGGTTGGTTAAAAACTGAAACAGGAATTCATAGATTAGTTAGAAAAAATTTTTTAAAAAATAAAACAAAAAGACATACATCATTTAGTTCCATATTTGTATATCCTGATAGTAGTAGTAGTAGTAGTAGTAGTAGTAGTAGTAGTAGTAGTAGTAGTAGTAGTAGTAGTAGTAGTAGTAGTAGTAGTAGTAGTAGTAGTAGTAGTATTAAAACTTCTGATTTACGTATAGATTTATATAAAGCTTCAGGTTCAGGGGGGCAACACATAAATAAAACTGAATCTGCAGTAAGAATTACACATTTACCAACTAATATTACTGTGAAATGTCAAAATAATCGTTCACAATATATTAATAAATTATCTGCAATTAAACAATTAAATATAAAATTATTAAATATAGAAAATATTAAAAAAAAAAAAAAAAAAAAACTTAATGATAATAAATCAAATATTTCTTGGAGTAATCAAGTAAGATCATATATTTTAGATAACTCTATTATTAAAGATATTAGAACAAATTTAAAAATAAATGATATAAAATATATATTAAACGGTAATTTAGATTTACTTATTAAAAATAACTTAAAAACTAAAATAAATAATGATTAATAAAAAAAATTATTTAAATATTAATTATAAAATTAAAAAATTTTATATTAAAAAAAAACAAATAAACAAAAAAAAAGAATTTTTTTTTAAAAGAATTAATATATCTAATCAAATTCATAATAATTATAACATTATTAAAAAAAAAAAAAAAAATGTAAGTGTAGCAGGAAGAATGATAAACAAAAGAATAATTGGATCAATTGCATTCGTAAAATTAAAAGATATGGGAGGTTATATTCAATTATATATAACTAAAAATAAATTATCAAATTCAATATATGAAAAAAAATTTAAAAAATGGAATTTAGGGGATATTTTAGGTGCAAAAGGATTATTATTTAAAACAAAAACCGGTGAAGTTTCTATTTTATGTTCCGAATTATATATTTTAAAAAAAACAAAAAAAGTTTTACCAGAAAAATTTAATAAAATTTTAGATTACGAAATAAGATATCGTCAACGTTACTTAGATTTAATAATTAATAATAAATCAAATAATATTTTTAAAATTCGATCTAAAATTATATTTTATATACGTAATTATATGAATATAAATAAATTTATAGAAGTTGAGACTCCAATGATACAAACTATTCCAGGAGGAGCTTCAGCTAAACCATTTATAACTTATCATAATTCTTTAAATATTAAAATGTATTTACGTATTTCACCAGAGTTATATCTTAAAAGATTAGTAATAGGAGGTTTTGAAAGAGTTTATGAAATAAATAAAAATTTTAGAAATGAAGGAATATCTTCTAGACATAATCCCGAATTTACAATGATGGAAGTTTATATGGCATATTCAAACTATAAAATTTTAATTAAATTTATTGAATCTTTAATTAAAAATATAATTAAAAATGTTATATATAAAAAAAAAATTTTATATAAAAATTATTTATTCAATTTTAACAAACCTTTTAAAAAAATAACAATGTATAATTCAATTAAAAAATATTATTATTATATTAATATAAAATATATTTATAATATTTTTTATTTAAAAAAATTTTTGAAATCTATTAATATAAAAACAAAAAAATATTATAAAATTGGCAATTTTATTAATAAGATATTTGAAATAATAATTATTCCTAAATTAATACAACCCACATTTATTACTGAATATCCTATTGAAGTTTCTCCTTTATCTAAAAGAAATTCTAAAAATCCAAGTTTAGCTGATAGATTTGAATTATTTATTGGAGGATTAGAAATTTGCAATGGATTTTCAGAATTAAATAATGTAAATGATCAAAATAAAAGATTTAAAGAACAAATGAAAAATTTAAATAATAGTAATTCAATAATATTTAGTGATAAAGATTATATTAAAGCACTAGAGTATGGTTTGCCACCAACTGCTGGTTTGGGGTTAGGTATAGATCGTATAATAATGATATTAACTAATAGTAATACAATTAAAGATGTAATACTATTTCCAGTAATGAAAAAAAAAAAAAAAATTTAAAATTATATTATAAAAATATTTTATATTTTAAATACAAATGATATTGTAAATAATATATAATAAATTACAATAAAATATTAGCGGGATAGAGCAGTTGGCAGCTCGTCGGGCTCATAACCCGAAGGACGTTGGTTCAATTCCAGCTCCCGCTAAATTTTTAAAAATATTTAATTTATTTATTTATTTTATTTAACATAAAATAAATTTAAATAAATATTAATTATTATAAGAATAATAAAATGTTAAATAATTATAATTATACAAATATTAAAATTTTAAAAGGATTAGAAGTAGTACGTAAATGTCCAGGTATGTATATAGGAGAAGTTGAAAATGGTAATGGATTACACCATATGGTTTTTGAAATTATAGATAATTCCGTAGACGAAATTATTATAAATAAATGTGATAAAATTATAGTTACTATACATAATGATAATTCTATTTCAATACAAGATAACGGAAAAGGCATACCAACAAATATTCATAAAAAAAAAAAGATTTCGATTGCTGAAATATTAATGACTATTTTACATACTGGTAGTAAATTTAATAATAAAAAAAAAACTGGAGGATTAAATGGAGTGGGTATTTCAGTTGTTAATGCATTATCTGAAAAATTAAAATTAAAAATTTATAGAAATAAAAAAATTTATAAACAAATTTATAAAAATGGAAAACCAAAACATAAATTAAAAATAATTAAAAAAACAAAAAAAAATGGAACAATTATACGTTTTTGGCCCAGTTTATCTACATTTATTAATGTTACTAAATTTAATTATTATATTTTATTAAAACGTTTACATGAATTAACATTTTTAAATCCAAAAAATTCTTTTTATATAAGAGATTTATATAATAATAAAAATGATTTTTTAAAACATTGTGGAAAATTAAAATCTTTTATTAAATTTTTAAACAAAAAAAAAAAACCAATACATAAAAAAATTTTTGAAATTTCAGTAATTAAAAATAATGTTAATATTGATCTTGCAATGCAGTGGAATGAAGAAATAAGTGAAAATATATATTGTTTCACTAATAATATACAACAAATTGACGGAGGGAGTCATCTTTCAGGATTAAAATATGCTATAACAAAATCTTTAAATATTTTAATTCATAAAAAAAAAAAAAAAAAACTTATAAGTGATGATAATAGAATAGGATTAGTTTGCGTTATTTCAATAAAATTATGTAATCCTAAATTTTCTTCTCAAATTAAAAACAAATTAATTGATTTAAATACTAAAAAAATCATAAAATTAGTAGTAACTAAAAAATTTAAAAAATATTTAAAAAAAAACAAAAATGATAAAAAAAAAATTGTTAAAAAAATAATAAATTTTTATAAAATAAAAGAAACTTCGAATAAATTAAATGAAATATCAAAAAAAAAAACAACTATTAATTTTAATTTAATTAAAAAATTAGCTAATTGTCAAGAAAATAATCCCCTTTTTTCTGAATTATATTTAGTAGAAGGAGATTCAGCAGGAGGTTCAGCTAAGCAAGGTAGAGATAGAAAAACACAAGCGATTTTACCATTAAAAGGAAAAATTTTAAATGTAGAAAAAGCAAATTTTAATAAAATAATAAATTCAAAAGAAATATCATCATTAATTTCAGCAATTGGATGTGGAATTAGCGATGGAATTAATAAAAAATATTATAACCCTAATAAAATTAAATATAACAAAATCATTATAATGACAGATGCAGATATTGATGGTTCACATATTCGAACTTTATTATTAACATTTTTTTATAGAAAAATGCCAGAAATTATAAAAAGAGGACATATATACATAGCGCAACCGCCACTTTATAAACTAAAAATAAAAAAAAAAAAATATTATATTAAAAATGAAAAAAATATGAACAAATATAAAATTGAAATTGCATTAGAAAATACTAAATTATTTAATAAAAAAATAAATTTAAAAAAAAAAACTTTTAAAAAATTAATATATGAATATTTTAATATTAAAAAAGAAATTAATAATATTATTAAAAAATATCCATATGATTTACTTATTAATTTAATTAATCAACCATTTTTTGTAAGTTTTAATGACTCTAATAAATATAAAATTATAAAAAATTGGTTAAATATTTTAATTAATAAAATAAATAAAATATCTAAAAAAAATTCTATTCATTATACAACTAAAATTATTAAAAATATTAATAAAAAAATATATGAACCATTATTTTGTAAAAATATGTATGGTAATAATATTTATTATAAAATAAATTCAAAATTTTTAAAAAGTAATCAATATAAAAAAATTTTTAATTTAAGTAATAAATTATATTTAATTTTTAATAAAAATGCTAAAATAATAAAAAAAAAAAAAAAAAAAGTATATTCATTTGAAGAAACATTAAATTGGCTTTTTATAGAAATTAAAAATGATTTTAATATTAAAAGATATAAAGGTCTAGGTGAAATGAATCCTAATCAACTTTGGGAAAGCACTATGAATCCTAATAATAGAAATATGTTACAAGTTTTTATAAAAGACAGTGTATACGCTGATAAATTATTTAATATTTTAATGGGAGATAAAGTTAAACCTAGACGTAATTTTATAGAAAATAACGCTTTAAATGCATTAAATATAGATATGTAAAATTTAAAAATAAAAGTTAATTAATAAGCTGGATTCTGTCATGAGCAGTAATTTATCTAGACTAATAATTACTTATTAGTTCAAGCGGTTAACCCAGGTTTAATATGAGCAATAAAACCTTTATTTAACTTTGCTCCGAGTGGAGTTTTCATATCATTAATTGTTACCAATAATGATGTGTAATTTTAGTACACTATTTCACCCACTTATAATATTTTATAAGAGGTTTATTTTCTGTTGAACTTTTCGTAATTTAACCCCAGGTATTACCTGGCACTCTGCTCTTTGGAGTCCAGACTTTCCTCCTTTATTTTAAAGGTAACTGCTAAATTAACTTATAAATTATTGTAATTATTTAAAATATTATTGCAATATTTATATTAAATTAATATATTATATTAAAATAAAAAATTTTAAATATCATATATTTATTTTAAAAATTTACATAAACATTTAATATAGTTAAAACACTTGACAATTTTTAAAAAAATAATTATAATACTAAAATATAGTTATATATAATTTAAAACATTTGACAATTTTAAAAATTTAATTATAATATTATATAAAATTAATTGTAATTAGAATTAAATAATTACTAAAATTAATTTAATTATTAAAATAATATTTTATTATTACTAAAAAAATTATTTATTATAAAATAAATAAAAATTTATTATCATAATAATTAATAACTATTATTAGTTATTATATTATTCTTTAAAAGGATATATAATTGAGTTTACCAAAAATAAAAAGAATAATGTTTCCTGTTAGCTTAGTTTTATTCGAGTTAATAGTATATGTAACTAACGATATGATGCAACCAGCTATGCTAGAGGTTGTAAAATATTTTCACGTTAGTGTCGATTGGATACCAACATCTTTAACAGCATATTTATCTGGAGGAATGTGTTTACAATGGTTTTTTGGACCCTTATCAGATAAATACGGAAGGAGACCAATTATGTTTTTTGGAGTTTGTTTTTTTATTTTTAGTTGTTTATTAATAACTTTTACTAATAGTATTAAACAATTTATGTTTGTTAGATTTATGCAAGGTATGGGGTTATGTTTTATTGGTACAGTAGGATATACAACTATTCAAGAAACGTATGAAGAAAAAAAATGCATTAAACTAATTGCTTTAATGGCAAATATAGCTTTAGCTGCACCATTATTAGGACCATTAGGCGGAACAATTATAATCAAAATGTTTCCGTGGCAAAAAATGTTTGTGGGTTTTTCTTTAATAGCTTGTTTGGCGTTATTAGGATTATTTTGTTTTATGCCAGAACCTAAAAAAACTCAAAACAATAATATTTCTTTTTTAAATTTATTTAAAAATTATAAATTTATATTAAAAGATTTAAAATTTTTATGTGGAGCACTTTCAATAGGTTTTGCTAATGTACCTTTAATATCATGGATTGCTCTTTCACCAATAATTTTAGTAAGTAAATGTAAATTAACAATGATTTCGTACGCTATTTTACAAATACCTGTTTTTTTAGGATTAATTTTAGGAAATGTTACTTTAGGATATTTAAGTAAAAAAAAAGATTTATACAATTTAATAGAATTTGCAGGAAAACCATTAGTAATTGGTTTAATACTTGCTGTATTTTCAATTTTTATAAAAACATATTCATCATTATGGCTTACAGTTAGTTTAGGAATTTATGCGTTTGGTTTAGGAATAGCTAACCCTTGTTTAACAAGAGTAACATTGTTTTCAAGTAAATTTAGAAAAGGAAGTGTATCTGCTGTAATTGGAATGATAACTATTATGATATTAATCTCAAATATTGAACTAGCTAAAACAGTTTTTCTATGGAAAAACGTAATAGCATTCAATATTTTAAATATGTTTAATGGTTTTTCATGGTTATTTTTTATTATAAATTTCTTTATTAAAGAAAATAAAAAAATAAAATTATTAAAATCTATTAAGCTATAAATAATTAATTTTTAAATTTATGTCTATTAAGTTTTATTATATATTATATTATATGTAATAAAACTTAATAGAATATTTGAAAATTATTTACATATCAATATTAATAAATTTTTAATTTCATTCCAAAATAATATATTATTATTAGTTTTTATTAAATTTTCAATTTTAACTAAAACTAAAAAAAAATTATTAAAATCATTATATGATAATCTATTTATAACTTTATTATATAATAATATTTTATAATTAAATATATTTTTAGTATTCAAATCTTTACATAAATTTTTATTATTTTTATTAAATTTAATTTTCATAAGAATAATTAATTCATTTTTAAATATATGTAATAATAATACAGGTTCAATTTTTTCTTTACGAATTTTTTTTAAAATATTTAAAGAATTATTAATATTACCAATAAGAAAATTTTTAATAAAATTAGAAAAGGTAAATAAAGAAGTATTATAAATTATTTTTTTAATATTAATAATATTAATATTACCATCTGGATATATTAAAAGCAATAATTCTAAAAACTGATATAATTCTAAAAAATTTCCATCAAAACAATTAAATAATAAATTTAAAGAATTCAATTCTAATTTAAATTTAAATTTTTTAGTATAAAAAATCAAAAAATTTTTAAAAGTATGTATTTTACAATTAATATTAACTATAGAATTATATACATTATTATTAATTAAAATATTTTTTAATAAATTTGTTAAATATAATCCAATTAATACAATTATAATATTAAAATAAAATATTTTAAATAAATTAAATATTTTTTTAAATACTTTATTAATTACTATATTATTTTCAAATTTAAAAAATAATATTTTTTTTCTCATATAAAGATTGTTATTTCTACAAACTAAAAAAATATCATCCCAATTTATATTATTATTAATTTTAATATTTATATATTCATAATTATAAAAAAATTTTTTAATTAATTTTTTATTTTCATTAATTAAAAAAATATCATTACCGTTTAAAAAAAAAATTTTATTTTTTTTATTATTAAATTTTTTGATAATCTGCTTAATATCTGAAAAATACATAAATTATTTTAAAAAATAATAATATTTTATTTATTTATTAATTTTTTAAAATTATATTAAATAATTTTTTTTTAACATATATTATTTTATAAATATTATTTAAAATATTTTTTTTAAAAAAAAATTTATTTTTTATAATATTTAATATAAACTCTTTATTATAGTTAGACTTAATCATTAATTTGTTATAAAATTTACTATTTATTTGAATTGTTATTATTAATTTTTTAATTAAAAATTTTTTATTTGAAATAGGCCATGAAATAAAATCAATATTTGTTTTTTCACCTAATAATTTCCAAATTTTAAAACAAATATGAGGAACAAAAGGATAAAGAAGACGAATTAAAATTAACAAATACTCATGTAAAATAAATTTATTAAATTTATTTTTATCTAAATAATTTAATTTATTTATAAATTTCATTATTTTGGAAATAGCAGTATTAAAAGATTGACGATACTTAATATCATAATTTACTTCATAAATTAATTTATGTATTATTAAAAAATTTTTTTTTTGATTAAAAGTTAATTTTTTGATTTTTAAAGGTCTAATTTTTCCACTCATAACATGATTAAAAATTATTTTCCAAAAACGTTTTAAAAATCTATAAATTCCTATTAATTGAAATTCTTTCCATTCTAATTCAGTTTCTATAGGTGACGCAAAAATGATAAAAAGACGAATAGTATCTGAACCATATTTTTTAATTATTTGTTTAAGTTCAACACCATTATTCTTAGACTTAGACATTTTAATCATACCAGCGTATTCTATTTTTTTTTTTTTAATATTTTTAAATTCTATTTTTTTTTTTTTAAAATCAAAATCTATATTAATTTGATTTTTTGAAATCCAAATTTTTTCGTGTTTTTTATTTAAATAATAAAATGTATGAGATAATACCATACCTTGACAAATTAATTTTTTTACTGGTTCATTATAATTAACTAATCCAAAATCTCTAAATATTTTATGAAAAAATCTAAAATATAATAAATGCATAATAGCATGTTCAATACCACCTATATATTGATCAACAGGTAACCAATAATTTATAGAATTTAATTTTACAATATTTTTATTATATTTTGGACAAGAATATCTTAAATAATACCATGATGATTCTATAAATGTATCAAAAGTATCAATTTCAAACTTAAATAATTGATTATTAATTAAAAATTTAAATAAATTTAAATTATTTTTAATAAAATTTATTGTATTATTCTTAAAAATATTTTCAGGTAAAACAATAGGTAAATTATTTTCAGATATTGGAATAATATTGTTATTTATATTAATTATTGGAATAGGTGTACCCCAATAACGTTGACGAGAAATATTCCAATCTAATAATTTATAAAACATTTTTATTTTACAAAGGTTAATTTTAATTAGTTCATTTAAAATAATTTTTCTTTTTTTTTTAATATTTAACAAATTAAATTTATATAAATTTAAAAAAAACTTCTTTTTATTTTTAAATACTGAAATATATTTATTTAAAATTAATATATTAATGTTAATATTATATTTTTTAGCAAAAAAAAAATCATATTTATTATATTTAGGAATAGCTGCATTTGATTTATTTATATTATCTGATAAAACAAAATTAACAATCCATAATGGTAATTTTTCTTTAGAAATAGGATGAATAACAAACAAATTAGAAAATATACCTACTTTTTTAAAATTATTTAATTTCTTATTATTATATTTTAAAATAAATTTATTAATATTATTATTTTTTTTTGATTCTTCTATTGCAATGGAATTATTTAAAGAAATTACAACATATGTAACATTTATTAAAATATCTAAATGATCTATACAAATAATAATTTTTTTATCACTATTAAAAATATTAAAAAAAACTAAAATTTTTTTAGTTTTACCTATCCAATTTTTTTGCATACTTATAACTTTTATTGGCCAATATTTTAAATATTTTAAATCATTTAATAATTGTTCAGCATAAATACTAATTTTTAAAAACCATTGATATAATTTTTTTTTTTTAATTTTATTATCACATCTCCAACAATTACCATTTACTACTTGTTCGTTAGCAAGAACAGTTTTATCATATTTACACCAATTTACAAAAGATTTTTTTTTATATATTAATTTTTTTTCATATAATTTAATAAAAAACCATTGTTCCCATTTATAATACTCAGGTTTACAAGTTATTATTTCTCTATTCCAATCATAAGAAAAACCTAAAGATTTCAATTGATTTTTCATATTTTTAATATTTTTATAAGTCCAAATTGAAGGTAAAATATTATTTTTAATTGCTGATATTTCAGCTGGCAAACCAAAAGCATCCCACCCCATTGGTTGCATAACATTTTTACCATTCATTCTTTGATATCTAGAAATAATATCACCTATAGTATAATTTCTAACATGACCCATATGTAAATTTCCAGAAGGATATGGTATCATACATAAAACATAATATTTTTTAACATTAATATTTTTAATGACTTTAAAAACTTTTTTAGAATACCAATATTTTTGGACATTTTTTTCTATATTCTTAAATAAATAATATTCATTCATGAATAAACCTTAAATATACAAAAATTTAAATATAATATATTTAAATATAAATAATAATACTTAAAATAGTAAAATTACATAATTAAATTACGTATATCTGATAATATAAAATTAATTTTTTTAATAAAACGAGCAGCATCCGCCCCATCAATTACTCTATGATCAAAAGAAAATGATATTGGTAATATTAATTTAGGTATAAATTTTATTCCATTCCAAATAGATTTTATAAATACCCTTGAAATACCCAATATAGCAACTTCAGGAAAATTAATAATAGGTGTAAAATTTTTAGTACCTATATGACCTAAACTAGATATCGTAAAACTACCATTACTAATATCATTTTTATTTAAAACTCCATTACGAGCTTTTTGAGAAATTTCAATTAATAATTTTGAAATTTCTGTAATAGTTTTATATTTAACATCTTTAATATTAGGAACTAATAAACCCTTTTTTGTTTCTACGGCAATACCTATATTAATATATTTTTTAATATTTAAATATCTTCCATCCTCAGATAATGAACTATTAAATTTAGGCATATAATTTAAAACTATTGCAACTGCTTTAATAATAAAAACTAATAGTGTAAATTTTAATTTTTTATTAAAATAAATTTTATTTTGTTTTTTTCTAAAAATTTCTAAATCAGTAATATCAATATTATCAAAAATTGTAACATGAGGAATAGTAACCCAACTTTTTAATAAATTTTTACCTGATGTTATCTGTAAATTGTTTATTTTAATTTTTTCTATATTATATTCATTAAATTCTGAACTTTTAAGAATGCTATTATTATTTTTATATAAATTACTAATATTTATATTTTCAATATATTTTTGAACATCTTCTTTAATAATTCTACCTTTTAAACCTGAACCTTTTATTTTTTCTAAATCAATATTAAATTTTCTAGATAAATTTCTAATTAAAGGACTTGCATGTATTTCACTAATAGAATTTTTATCTTTTGTTAACAAATTTATATATTTTTTATTTTTAATATTTTTAATATTTTCTTTAATATTTTTAATATCAATAAAACCAATTAAAGAATTAGTTTTAACTTTATCACCAATATTTATTTTTATTTCTTTTATTATCCCAGAAATAATAGAAGGAATTTCAACAGAAGTTTTATCACCTTCAATTGCAATAAGAGGTTGATTTTTTTTAATTATATCACCAACTTTAATAAAAATTTCTGTTACTTCAAACTCATCTGTACCAATATCAGGAATTTTTATTTCATTTATCATTATGACCCCTTATAATATTCTAGGGTTGTTTTTATTTATATTAATATTAAATTTTAAAAAAGCATCATATAATATAGATTTATTAATTTTATTATTTTTATATAATAAATTTAAAGAAGCAATTAATATATAAAATGAATCAATTTCAAAATAATAACGTAAATTCATTCTACTATCAGACCTACCAAAACCATCAGTCCCTAAAACACTATAATAATTATTAGGTAAAAATTTAGCTATTTGCTCTGAAAATAATTTTATGTAATCAGAAGAAGCAATTGTAGGAAAATTATTTAAAATTTTATTAACGTATGGAATTTTAGGGGTTTTATTAGGATGAAGCATATTCCAACGTTCACAATCTTGACCATCTCTTGTTAATTCAGTAAAAGAAGTAACACTAAAAATATCAGACGATATATTATATTCGCTTAATAATATATATGAAGCTTTTCTAACATTACGCAAAATAGCACCTGAACCTAAAAGTTGAATCTTATTTTTGCCACCTTTTAAACTTTCCAATTTATAAATACCTTTTAAAATTCCATTTTTAATATTATTAAGAATTTTTGGCATATTATAATTTTCATTAGTTACAGTAATATAATAATAAATATTTTCTTTATTTTTACCATACATACGTTTTATACCATTTTGTATAATTATAGATAATTCATAAGCATAAGTCGGATCATATGAAATACAATTAGGAATTGTTAAAGAATAAATATGACTATGTCCATCTTCATGTTGCAAACCTTCACCGTTTAAAGTAGTTCTACCTGAAGTAGCGCCAATTAAAAACCCCTTAGCTTGCTGATCACCAGCAGCCCATAATAAATCTCCTATACGTTGAAATCCAAATATAGAATAAAAAATATAAAATGGAATCATTTGTAAATTATTTACACTATAAGAAGTAGCCGCAGCTAACCATGATGAAATTGCTCCAGATTCATTAATACCTTCTTGTAATATTTGACCTGCTTTATCTTCTTTATAATATGAAAACTGATTTATATCTTGAGGTATATATTTTTGACCATTAGAATTATAAATACCAATTTGTTGAAATAAATCTTCCATTCCAAATGTTCTAGCTTCATCTGAAATAATAGGTACTAAATATTTTTTAATAGAAATATTTTTAAGTAATAATTTTAAAATTTTAATAAAAACTGTTGTTGTTGATATTTTTTTATTTTGTTTTTTAAATAAAAATTCAAAACTTTTAATTTTAGGAATATTAAATTTATTTTTAATATAAATATTTCTACATGGAATAAATCCATTTAATAATTTACGATGTTTTTGAATATATTTATATTCTACTGAATTCTCTTTAAAACTAATATATTCTAAATTTTTTATTTTTTTATCTGAAATATTTAAGTTTAAATTTTCTTTAAAATAATATAATTCTTTAATATTCATTTTTTTAACTTGATGAGCTATATTTTGACTTTCAAAATTTTTACCCATTCCATAACCTTTAACAGTATGTACTAAAATAACAGTTGGTTTATTACTTTGATTCGCTTTCTTAAGAACTGCAAAAATTTTAATAAAATCATGGCCGCCTCTATTTAATTTTAAAATTTCAATATCACTTAAATTTTCAACTAACTTATAAGTTTCTTTATATTTACCAAAAAAATTCTTACGTATATAAGCGCCATCTTTTGTTAAAAAATTCTGATAATCACCGTCATTAGTTTCATTTAATAATTTAATTAATTTACCAGAATTATCTTTTTTAAATAATTTATCCCAATTACTACCCCAAATTAATTTTAAAACTTTCCAACCAACACCTAAAAATATTCCTTCTAATTCATTTATAATTTTACCATTACCATTAACAGGACCATCTAAACGTTGCAAATTGCAATTTATAATAAATATTAAATTATTTAGTTTTTCTCTAACAGCAATTGTTATTGCTCCTTTAGATTCAGGTTCATCCATTTCACCATCGCCAAGAAAAACATATACTTTTTGATTTTTAGTATCTTTTAAAGATCTATTTTTAAGATATTTTAAAAATTTAGCTTGATAAATAGCATTAATTGCACCTAAACCCATTGATACAGTCGGAAACTCCCAAAAATTTGGCATTAATTTAGGATGGGGATAAGAACATAAACCTTTATTAAAAATTTCTTGTCGAAAATTATCTAAATAATTTTTATTTAATCTACCTTCGAGAAAAGCACGTGAATAAATTCCAGGAGAAGTATGACCTTGAAAAAAAACAATATCTCCTTCATCTATTTTATTTGATGCTTTAAAAAAATGATTAAAACAAACTTCATAAAACATTGCTATTGACTGAAAAGAAGATATATGTCCACCTAAATCTAATTTTTTGTTAGATGCTTTTAATACAATAATCATTGCATTCCAACGAATTGCAGAACAAATATTATTTTCTATATATAAATCACCAGGATATTTAGGTTCATCTATATAATTTATTGAATTAACATAATTAAATTTAACAATTTTATTAATATCAAAATTAATTTTATATATATGATTTACAATTTTATTAATTAAAAAATTGAAACGTTTGTATCCTTCTTTAGAAATTAACGAATTAGTTGACTGTAACCATTCATTTGTTTCTAAAGGATCTATATCATATTTTATATTTTCATTCATAAATAATCTTAATTAAATTAAACCAAATTAAACCAAACCAAACCAAACTAAACTAAACTAAACTAAACTAAACTAAACTAAACTAAATACAATTAATGTAATCTAATTCAATCTAATCTAAACAAATCAAATCAAATCAAATCAAATCAAATCAAATCAAATCAAATTAAATTAAATTAATAAAAATCAATAAAAATCAATAAAAATCAATAAAAATCAATAAAAATCAATAAAAATCAATAAAAATCAATAAAAATCAATAAAAATCAATAAAAATCAATAAAAATCAAAATTTATTAATACTAAAATTAAAATAAAAATTTAATATTTAATATGTACAAACATATAAAATATAAATATATAAATATATAAATATATAAATATATAAATATATAAATATATAAATATATAAATATATAAATATATAAATATATAAATATATAAACAATAAATAATTTTATATAAATTCAAAATAAAAAAATTAAAAAATAAAAATAAAAATAAAAATAAAAATAAAAATAAATTGACTTTTTATATAGGTATAATTATAATTAATAAATACGCCCGGATAGCTCAGTTGGCAGAGCAGAGGATTGAAGATCCTCGTGTCCTTGGTTCGATTCCAAGTTCGGGTAATTTTATATATATATTAAAATTATTAAATTTAAAGAAGACTAAAATTTATATATTTCCATAATTCATTTTTATTATTTTTATTTAAATAAGGAATTTCACCTAAAAAATTTATACACAAATTATTTTTTAAAGTATTAATATATTCATTATGCCAAATGGTTTTAATATTAATATTATTAGCGATCCATCCTTTTAAAACTAAACCAGTTTTTTTAATAACTTCAACTGTTAATAACGCATGATTTATACAACCTAATTTTATACCTACAACTAAAATAATTGGTATATTTTCTTTTAAAACCCAATCAGAAATTCTTTTAATTTTAGAAATAGGAGTAAACCAACCTCCAGCACCTTCAATAATAATCCAATTTGTTTTTCTAGATATATATTTTAATTTAGATGACATTTTATAAAATGAAATAGGTTTTTTAATTCTTTTACTAATTATATTTGGTGCAGTATTATCTAAAAAATTATACGGATTTATTATATTATAATTTAATTTAATTTGACTATTTATTTTTAATAATAAAGCATCATCATTACGTAAACCATATTTTGTAATTTTACATCCAGATGCAACAGGTTTATATCCTATACTATTAAAACCTATTTTATTTGCAATTTGTAATAATGCAATACTTGAAATAGTTTTACCTACTTTAGTATCAGTACCAGTGATAAATAAACGTTTTATCAATAATTCTCCAAAATACTATTTAATTATTAGTAGCATCATAAAATTTAGTATAATTTTTATTATTAAATTTATTTTTAATTTTATTTTCTTTTATATTTTTTGATTCAATTTCAATACCTAATTTATTTAATAATTTTAAATCTTTATCTTCTTTAGGATTAGGAGTAGTTAACAATTTACAACCATAAAATATTGAATTAGCACCAGCCATAAAACACATAGCTTGAGTTTGTTCATTCATATTTTCTCTACCCGCAGAAAGACGAATATAAGAATTTGGCATCATTACTCTAGCAATAGCTACTATTCTAATAAAATCAAATGGATTTATATCTTTATTATTTTCTAATGGAGTACCACTTACTTTA
Source organism: Candidatus Psyllophila symbiotica (assembly GCA_030849185.1). Taxonomy (GTDB): domain Bacteria; phylum Pseudomonadota; class Gammaproteobacteria; order Enterobacterales; family Enterobacteriaceae_A. Next base: position 61,526 of record CP102980.1, read on the forward strand.
ACCAACATATTAATAGGCACACTTTCTGGGGGAGTTTTCATATTTGCCAATTGCATCAATAAACCTATTCTATCATTAATACTTTCACCTAACCCTATTATTCCACCAGAACAAACTTTAATACCAGCAGTTCTAACATTTTGAATTGTATTAAGTCTTTCTTGATAACTACGAGTTGTAATAATTTTTTTATAATATTCAGGTGAAGTATCTATATTATGATTATAATAATCTAATCCAGCATCATATAAAATTTTAGCTTGATTTTTATTTAAAGATCCTAAAGTCATACATGTTTCAAGACCCATATTTTTAATTTTTTTAACAATTTCTTTTAAATAAGGCATATCTTTATCTTTTGGATTTCTCCAAGCAGCACCCATACAAAATCTTGATGATCCATTTTTTTTAGCTTTATTTGCAGCTTCTAAAATTTTGTTAATTTTAATTAAACGCTCTGTTTCAATTCCAGTTTTATATCTAGAACTTTGAGGGCAATATTTACAATCTTCAGGACAAGAACCGGTTTTTATAGATAAAAGAGTACTTATTTGAACTTTATTGGGTTTAAAATTTTTTCTATGTACATTATGTGCTAAAAATATTAATTCTAATAACGGTTTATCAAAAAGTTCTTGAGTTTTATCTATCGTCCAATAAATTTTCTTATTCATTATCAATACCTTTAAAAATTTACATTAAATTAAATGTATAATATATACATATAATATATATATAATGTCAATAATACTAATTTAATTATATAGTATATTTATGTTTATTAAAATAACAAAAAAACAATTTAATAAAAAAAATGTTTGGCATCCATATACTTCTATGATTAAACCATTAAAATGTTATTCTATAAAAAAAGCAAAAGGTGTTGTATTAAAATTATTTAATAATATTAATTTAATAGACGGTATGTCTTCATGGTGGTCATGCATACATGGTTATAATAATTCAATATTAAATAAAGCTATAAAAACTCAAATCAAAAAAATGTCACATATTATGTTTGGAGGTTTTTATCACAAAGAAGCTCTTAAATTATGTAATAACTTAATCAATATTACTCCTAAAGAATTAAAATGTGTATTTTTAGCAGACTCTGGTTCTGTTGCAATTGAAATAGCTATAAAAATGTCATTGCAATATTGGCAATCAAAAGGAGAGTATCGAGAAAAAATTTTAACAATTAAAAATGGTTATCATGGAGATACATTTGGAGCTATGTCAGTATGTGACCCAAAAAACTCAATGCATAATATATACAAAAAATATTTAACAAAACATATTTTCGCTGAATCTCCAAAATGTAAGTTTAATGAAAATTGGGACGAAAACGATATTAATTCTTTTAAATATTTAATTAAAAAATATTCAAAAAAAATAGCATGTGTTATATTAGAACCTATCGTACAAGGAGCTGGTGGTATGAAAATTTATAACCCAATGTATCTAAAAAGAGTAAGTGAATTATGTAAAAAATATGAAATTTTATTAATATTAGATGAAATAGCAACAGGATTTGGACGTACTGGAAAATTATTTGCATATGAACATTCAGGAATTGTACCTGATATATTATGTTTAGGTAAATCATTGACAGGAGGTTATATGACTTTATCAGCTACTATTACTACTAAAAAAATTTCATATATTATAAGTAATAGTAAATCAGGGTGTTTTATGCATGGTCCCACTTTTATGGGTAATCCATTGGCATGTTCAATTGCTAATGCAAATTTAGAAATTTTAAATACAAATAAATGGATTAAAAAAGTTAAGTATATAGAAAATTATTTTAAAAAAACACTATTACCATTAATAAAATCTAATAAAATATTAGATATTAGAATATTAGGAGCAATAAGTATAATAGAAACAATTAATTATATTGATATAAATAAAATACAAAGATTTTTCATTAATAATGGTGTTTGGATAAGACCATTTGGAAAATTAATATATTTAATGCCACCTTATATAATTAAAAAAACTGAATTAAATATTTTAATCAATTCATTAATATCTTTATTTAAATAAAATTAACAATACTTAATCATACATTAACTTTTAATATATTTATTATAAGTTATAAAATTATTTAAATTTAATCAAATTTAAATTATTTCAAATATTTACAGGAAAATAATGATTAAAAGCACTTATGATATTCGTAAAATATTTCTAGATTTTTTTAAATCTAAAAAACATAAAATTTTAAAAAGTAGCAAGCTTATACCTAAAAATGATAAAACTTTACTTTTTACAAATTCAGGTATGAATCAATTTAAAAATATTTTTTTAGGTTTAGAAAACAGCAATTATTCACGTATTGCAACTTCACAACGTTGTATAAGAGCAGGAGGTAAACATAATGATTTAAAAAATGTCGGATATACTACATATCACCATACTTTTTTTGAAATGTTAGGAAATTTTAGTTTTAATGATTATTTTAAATTAGATGCTATTAATTACGCATGGGAATTACTAACTAGCGAAAAATGGTTTAATTTACCTAAAAAAAAGTTATTAGTTACAGTATATGCTTCAGATAACGAAACATTTAATATATGGAAAAATAACATTAAATTAAATAAAAATCAAATAATTCGTATTGGAGATAATAAAAATATACCATTTGAATCTGATAATTTTTGGAAAATGGGAATAAATTATCCATGCGGACCTTGTACAGAGATTTTTTACGATAGAGGTAATAATTATAAAGGAAATTTACCTGGAAATATAAAAAAAAATGAAAGATATGTTGAAATTTGGAATATTGTATTTATACAATTTGTATATGAATATAACAAAATTATGAAACCATTATCTAAAATATCAATAGATACTGGTATGGGATTAGAAAGAATATCCTCAATAATACAAAAAGTAAATTCTAATTACGAAATTGATTTATTTAAAAAAATAATTAAAGAAATAAAAAAAATATCTAATAATAATAATAATAAAATATCAACATATATTATAGCAGATCATATTCGTTCTACCGCATTTTTAATTTTAGATGGTATAACTCCATCAAATGAAGGTAGAGGATATGTATTACGTAAAATAATAAGAAGAGCAATTTTACATGGAAATAAATTAGGTATTAAAAATATTTTTTTTTATAAATTAATAGATAATTTAACTAATATTACAGAGTATAAAATATATAACTTAAAAAAAAATAGAGATAAAATTAAAAAAATAATTAAAATAGAAGAAAAAAAATTTTTACGTACTTTAAAAACAGGATTAAATTTACTAAATTTAAATATATCAAAATTAAGTAAAAATAATTGTAATAATAAATTAAGTGGAAAAGTAATATTTTATTTATATGATACTTATGGTTTTCCTTTTGATTTAATTAAAGAAATTTGTAACAAAAAAAAAATTAAAATAGATGAAATTAATTTTAATATTTTAATGAATAAACAACGTTTAAAATCATTAAATTCTAATAAATTCTTTAAAAAAAAAAAAAAAAATTATAATTATATTAATATTTTAAATAAATATAAAAAAACAAAACAAAAAATAAAAATTATTGCTATTTTAAAAAATTCTTATTTAGTAAATGAAATATTTTATAATGAAGAAGCTATTATAATATTAAATAATACTCCATTTTATAGTGAAACAAAAGAACAAATTGGCGATCAAGGGATATTAATAAATTCAAATGTTATATTTTTAATATATAATACAAAAAAACAAGGTAAAACAATTTTACATATAGGTAAAATAATTAAAGGAAATTTAAAAATTAATCAATTTATTAAACCTATTATTAATAAAAAATATCATATTAATACTTCAAAAAACCATTCTGCTTGTCATTTATTAAATAAAACTTTAAATATTTTAATAAATAAAAATATTAAAAAAAAAAAATCTTTTGTAAATAGAAAATATTTAAAATTAGATTTTTTAAATAATTTAAAAATTAAAACAAAAGAAATTAATTATATAGAAAAATTTGTAAACAAAAAAATAATGCTAAATTTATTAATAAAAATAAAAAAAACAAAAAAAAATGAAAATGTAATAAATATAAGTAATTTTTCAAAAGAAATATGTACAGGTACTCATGTAAAATATACAGGTGAAATAGGTATATTTTTAATTAAATCACATTATTATATATCAAATGGTATTTTTAGAATTATTGCAGTAACAGGAAAATATGCTTTAAAAATTATACAATTTAAAAATAATTTAATTAAAGAAATGTCAAAACTACTTAATACTGATATAAATAATATTAATAATACATTAATTAATATTTATAATAATAAAAAAAAAAATAAAATTAAAAAAAAAATATATAACAATTATATATTAAAAAATACATACTATTTTATATTTAAAAAAATAAATTTATTCTATGGAATTAAATTAATAATAATTAATATAAACATAATAAATTCAAAATTATTAAATAATTGCATAAATAATATTAAAAAAAAGATAGGAACATCATTTATTATTTTAATATTTAAAGAAAAAGAAAAAAAAAAAATATTAATTCATATAACTTCAGATCTTACAAAATTTATTAAAATTAATTTAATAACCATAAAAATAATTAAAAATTTAGGAGGTAAAGGAAAAAAAAATAAAAATTCATCAGAAATAAAAACCAATAGTATTATAATAATACAAAAAATTTTAAAATATATTAATTTATAAATAAAATTTATATAATACCCGGAGCGGGAATTGAACCCGCATAACATTTAAAGTTGAGGGATTTTAAGTCCCTTGTGTATACCAATTTCACCACCCGGGCTATAAAATTTAAATAAGCGCGTTCCGGAATCGAACCGGATTATACGGATTTGCAGTCCGCTACATAACCAATTTGTTAACGCGCTATTATATAAACATTTATTTATATTATAATATTATTTAAATATAGTCAATATATTTTAAGTTTATTAAATATAATAATTTTATATGATTTAAATAAATAATAATTTTATATAATATTTATTAATTTATTAAAATATTAACAATAATATATTTAATAAAAACAATAAATTATTATAAAAGTGTTAAAATATTGAGTAATTTAAATGAAAACTTTTGTTGTTAAAAAAAAAGATCTTAAAAATAATTGGTATATTATTAATGCTGAAAACAAAATATTAGGTCGTTTAGCTACAGAATTAGCTAAACGTTTAATCGGAAAACATAAAATAAAATATACTACACATTTGGATAATGGTGATTATATTATTGTTTTAAACGCTAAAAAAATCATAATTTCTGGAAATAAAAAAAATAATAAAATATATTATAGACACACTGGATATATTGGAGGTATTAAAAAAAAAACATTTAAAGAAATGATTTTGCATTATCCAGAAAAAATAATTAAAAATGCAGTTAAAGGTATGTTACCTAAAGGTCCGTTAGGGCGAATAATGTTCAAAAAATTAAAAGTATTTCCAGATAACAATCATAATCATTACGCTCAAAAACCTAAAATAATTAATATTTAACATTTAAGATCATATTAATGAATAATAAACAATATTATGGTACAGGTAGACGTAAAACTTCTACTGCACGTGTTTTTATGAAATCTGGTAATGGTAATTTTATTATAAATAATAATAATATAAATAAATATTTTACCAATAAAAACCAGCAATTAAAAATTTGCCAACCATTAAATTTAGTAAAAATAATAAATATTGTAAATTTATATATTACAGTAAAAGGTGGAGGAATTTCAAGTCAAGCTGAAGCTATAAGACATGGTATAAGTAGAGCAATTTTAAATTATAACAATAATTTGCGTTATATTCTTAAAAAAGAAGGATATATTAGTAGAGATTCAAGAAAAGTAGAAAGAAAAAAACCAGGTTTTAAAAAATCAAGAAAAAAACCACAATTCTCAAAACGTTAAATTAAAAAATTTAACCCGGTAAATTACCGGGTTATAAAAATATTTATTAATTTTAAAATTATTAAATAAATTAAAAAATTAATATAAAATTAAATTAATTTTAAATTTATAATATAGGATTAAATAAAAAAAAAAAATATTCAATAACCATACACAAAAAAGATCTATTTTTCCATTTTATAAAATTAACAAATTTTGATTTTTTAATATATTTTTTTTGAATTTGAGATATAATACTACTAAAATTATTATCTTCAATTACTAATATAATTTCCGAATTCAGACAAAAACTTCTAATATCAAAATTAACAGTCCCTAATATACTAACTTTATCATCAATTAATAAACTTTTAGTATGTAATAAAAATTTTTTAAATTCATAAATTTTAACACCAGATTTTAATAAATTATTATAAAAATATTTACTAGCCCATAATACCATTAATGAATCATTATATTTAGATAATACAATAATAACCTCAACTCCTTTTAATGATACATCGCAAATTGCTTTAATTAAATTATTAGTTGGAACAAAATATGGAGTAGTAATAACTAATTTTTTTTTAGCAGAATATATAGCTGTTAAGAATACATCATGTATTAATTTTTTAGAAATAATTAATTCAGATGAAATAATATGAAAATTTTGATTTTTTTTATGATATAAAGATTCTTTTATATTTTTATATTGTTTTTTAGATATTATTCTTTTACCAGTTTCCATTTCCCAATCAAAACCATAAACAATACTCATTATGTTAGAAATTTTACCTTCAAAACGTATCATTATATCTATAAATTTATTAATTTTATTTTTATAATAATTATTATCAATCATATTCATACTTCCAATATATGATATATTATTATCAATTAAAATTAATTTTTTATGCTGACGAATATCAATGCGTCTTAAAAAAACCCAAAACACATTTATTTTAAATGCTTCAACAATTTCAATGCCAGCCTTTCTCATTATTTTAGGATATTTACTATATAAAAAACTAAAGCAACCAATTGAATCTAAAATAATTCTACAACATAAACCTCTTTTAGATGCATTAATTAAAGCTTTCATAACTTTATCTACCATACCACCTTGTTTCCATATGTAAAAAATCATTTCAATTTTATATTTTGCATATTTAATATCATAAATTATTTTTTTAAATATTTTTTTAGTATTTGAAAAAACTTTAAATTCTTTTTTTTTAAAAAAAATATTAATTTCATTAATCCCATTTTTTTTAATTAATAAATTAAATAAAGGAATAGCAACTGTATATTTTTGATTATAAGATTTTTTTTGTTTTTTTTTAATTTCATTTATTATATTATTTATTAAAGATTTTAAAATTTTTATTTTTTTATTTTTAAGTTTTTTAAAAAATAATTTAGTTAAAAATATATATACAAAAATTACTAATATAGGAAAAATATATATTAAAAATAATATTATTATAATATATGTTTTCGAATTATATTTTAATAAAATATATTCTATCAATATTAATGTTATTAAAAATAAAAATATAATTATTAAATTTAAAAAAAAAAATTTAAACATTTTAAAATCCTTATAAATTTATTTAAAATAAAAATTAAAATTTTATTATTTATTTATTTAAATATTTATATATTAAATTAAAAATTTATTTTAAAGGAATTATATGCGAACTGAATATTGTGGAAATTTAAACATATCACATATTAACAAAAAAGTAACTTTATGTGGATGGGTAAATAAAATAAGAAATTTTGGTAATTTAATATTTGTTGATATGAGAGATTATAAAGGTATAGTTCAAATTGTATTTAATTCTATTAACAAAATTACTTTTGAAAAAGCTTTAAAGTTACGTAATGAATTTTGTATCCAAATTAATGGTATAGTAAATAAACGCCCAGATAAACAAAAAAATATTAAAAAAAAAACAGGAGAAATAGAAATTTTTTGTAATTATTTAAATATAATTAATATTTCTAAAAAAATACCATTAGATGTTAATAAAAAAAATTCAGAAAAAACAAGTTTAAAATATAGATATCTTGATTTACGTAAACCAGAAATGATTAAACGTTTTAAAATAAGATCAAAAATATGTAATTATATTCGTAATTTTTTAAATAAAAATAATTTTATTGAAATTGAAACTCCAATATTAACAAAATCCACACCAGAAGGTGCTAGAGATTTTTTAGTACCTAGTAGAATAAATAAAGGCAAATTTTATGCATTACCACAATCACCTCAAATATTTAAACAATTATTAATGATATCTGGATTTGATCGTTATTATCAAATAGCTAAATGTTTTAGAGATGAAGATTTAAGGTCAAATAGACAACCTGAATTTACTCAAATTGATATAGAAACTTCTTTTATAAAACCCAAAAAATTAATTAAAAAAATGGAAAAAATGATAAACAATTTATTTTTAAAAATAAAAAAAAAAAATATTGGTAAATTTAAAATAATTACTTACTCTGAATCATTACGTCGTTATGGAACAGATAAACCTGATTTACGAAATACAATAGAATTAATAGAATTAAAAGATATATTTTTAAAAACAAATACATTAAATATTTTACCTAAAAAAATTTTAAATAATAACAACAATAATATTATTGGTATTAAAATAACTAATAATACAACAATAAATATTAAAACAATTTTAAATTATAACAAAACTATAAATAATAATAATTTATTATGGATAAAAATATATAATATATCAAAAAATTTAAATGGTATAAAAAGCAATGTAATTAATTTTTTAAACATAAAAACATTAAAATTAATTTTAAAAAGAACAAAGGCTAAAAATAACGATACGATATTAATAGGAATCAATAATTATGAAAATATTTATAATATAATGGGTAATTTAAGAAAAAAAATAGGAAAAATATTAAATTTAATAAATTTAAATACTTGGTCAGCAGTATGGATTATAAATTATCCTTTATTTAAAAAAGATATAAAAAACAAAATAAATTCAACACACCATCCTTTTACAAATCCATATATAAATAACATTAATAACTTAATTAATAATCCGATATCTTTATTTACTAATTCTTATGATATAATATTAAACGGTTGTGAAATAGGAGGGGGATCAGTAAGAATTAATAATATAAAAATACAAAAAATTATTTTAAATATTTTAAATATTAAAAAACACAATTTTAAAAATTTAAATTTTTTTTTAGAAGCTTTTAAATATGGCACACCATATCACGCAGGTATAGCATTTGGTTTGGATAGATTAGTTATGTTATTAACAAACACAAAAAATATTCGAGATGTTATTATTTTTCCTAAAACAACATCAGCTAAATGTTTAATGACAAACGCTCCAAACGAAATAGATTCAGATACTTTAAAAGAAATATTATAATTTAATAAATACAAAAAATAAATATTGAATTAAAAATTGACATTTTAATATTTTATAATTAAAATTTAAATAATTATTACTTAAATAATCAAAAGAAAAATTACAAAACATAATTAATAAATTTAAATAAAAGGAATTTTATGGATATTAAAATAGGAATAAATGGTTTCGGAAGAATAGGTCGAATGGTTTTTCGATTAGCACAAAAAAGACAAAATATTAAAATTATAGCAATAAATGATTTATTAAGTGCAAAATATATTGCCTATATGATAAAATATGATTCGACACACGGAAAATTTAATAAAACAATAGAAATTATAGAAAATAAAATATTTATAAATAAACAAAAAATAAATATTTTCTCAGAAAAAGATCCAATAAATATACCTTGGAAAAAAATTGGTGTAGATATTGTAATAGAATCATCTGGTATATTTTTAGATTCAAATACTTTAAACAAACATATTATAGCTGGAGCTAAAAAAGTAATATTAACAACACCACCAAAAGATCAAATTCCAATGTTTGTATGTGGGGTTAACCTTAATAAATATATCGGACAAAAAATTATTTCAAATGCATCATGTACTACAAATTGTTTAGCACCTTTAGCAAAAATAATAAATGATAATTTTGAAATAATTGAAGGTTTAATGACAACAGTTCATTCAACAACAGCAATACAAAAAACAGTTGATGGAATTTCAAATAAAGACTGGAGAGCTGGTCGCAGTGCATTACAAAATATAATACCTGCATCTACAGGAGCTGCAAATGCTGTAGGTATTGTTATACCAGAACTATTAGGTAAATTAACAGGCATGGCTTTTAGAGTTCCAACACCAAATGTATCAGTTGTTGATTTAACAGTTAAAATAAAAAAATCAGTAAATTATGAAAATATTAAAAAAATTATCAAAAATGCGGCAAATAATGAAATGAAGGGAATTTTAGGTTATATTGAAGATGATGTAGTTTCAAGTGATTTTAACGGTGAAATTTTAACTTCTATATTTGATGCTAAAGCAGGTATTGCATTAAATAATAATTTTGTAAAACTTATTTCATGGTATGATAATGAAAGCGGATATTCTAGTAAAGTTTTAGATTTAGCAGAATACATAACAAATTACTAATATTTAATAAATAATATAATATAAATAATTTATTAATTAAAAAAAGGATACACATGAAAAAAATAATTAAAGTAAATAAAGAAAATTTTGATATTAATATTTCAAAATCAAAAATTCCTGTTTTAGTAGATTTTTGGGCGGAATGGTGTGGTCCATGTAAAATAATTTCTAATAATTTAAATGAATTAATTGAAGAATTTTCAAAAAAAATAATAATCGCTAAAATTGATATAGAAAAAAACCCTGAATTTTTACAAAAATATAATATTAGAAGCATTCCAACGTTAATTCTATTTAAACAAAACATAGTTATAGGTAAAATAATCGGAGTTATGTCTAAAACAAAAATAAGAGAATTTATATTTAAAAATTTATAAAATTAAATAAAATCAAATAAATTTTATATATTTTAAAATATTCTAAATTATATAAATTATTAAATCACCTTATTAATTTTTAAATATTTTTTTATAAACATATTAAATAATATAAATATTTTTATTTTTATTTGATTACATTTTAAAAACATATTAAATAATTTTAAATAATACACTATAGCATAGGAATATAATGTTTAAAAAAAAATTTTTTTTACCTATTTTTAAAAATTATAAAAAAAATATTTATAAACATGGTGTTTTAGAAGTATTTAAAAAAGGTTATGGTTTTTTAAGATCCATAGATAATTCTTATGTATCTAGTAATAATGATATTTATGTATCACCTAATAAAATTAAACAATTTAAATTACGTACAGGTGATTCAATTACTGGAAAAATTAATTTTTCTGTAAAAAAAAATTTTTTCCCGGCATTATTTAAAATAAAAGAAATAAATGGTGAAAAACCATCAAATATAAAAAAAAAAATTTATTTCGAAAATTTAACACCATTACATACAAATAAAAAACTTAATATGGAACAAGGTAATGGTTTAATTTCAGATTTAACTTCTCGTATTTTAGATTTAGCTTCACCAATAGGAAGAGGACAAAGAGGTTTAATTGTTGCACCCCCCAAAGCTGGGAAAACAATGTTAATACAAAATATAGCACAAAGTATTGTACATAATCATCCAGATTGTTTTTTAATTGTTTTATTAATTGATGAACGTCCAGAAGAAGTAACAGAAATGTTACGTTTAATTAAAGGCGAAGTTATAGCATCAACTTTTGATGAACCAGCAGCTAGACATATTTATATTTCAGAAATGGTATTAGAAAAAGCTAAAAGATTAGTTGAACATAAAAATGATGTTATTATTTTATTAGATTCTATTACACGATTAGCTAGAGCATATAATTCAATAGCTCCTTTATCTGGTAAAATATTAACTGGAGGTATTGATTCAAAAGCTTTACATCGCCCTAAAAAATTTTTTGGAACAGCTAGAAATGTTGAAGAAGGTGGTAGCTTAACTATTATAGCTACCGCTTTAATCAATACTGGTTCAAAAATGGATGAGGTAATTTATGAAGAATTTAAAGGAACAGGAAATATGGAATTACATTTATCGCGTAGAATATCAGACAAAAGAATTTATCCTGCTATTAATTATAATAGATCCGGTACGCGAAAAGAAGAATTATTAACAACAATTGAGGAACTAAAAAAAATGTGGATTTTACGTAAAATAGTAAATATGATGGATGAAACAGATGCAATTGAATTTTTATCTAAAAGATTATCTATGACTAAAACTAATAAAGAATTTTTTGAAATAATGAAAAAATAAAATTATTATAAAATATTAAAACTTATACATTTTATAACTATTGTATTAAATAAAAGTTAATATTTATTATCTATAAACCAACTTTTTAAAATTAATTTAGAAGATATAGAATCTATATAAATATCTTTAATTTTATATTTTTTTTTATAAATTAAAAAAAATTTTTTAGCTTCTATTGTACTCAAATATTCATTGTGAAAAAAAATATAAACATTAAATTTTTTATAAAATACTATAGAAAATTTTAAAATTAAAAAAATTAATAATAAACTTTTATTATTATTTATTGGTAAACCAATAACAACTGAAATAGGGTTCCAAAATTTAAGTAAATATTTTATTTTTAACCAATTGATTTTACCATTATTTATTTTAAAAGGTTTTAATAAAGAAACAGTTTTTGAAATTTGTTGTCCAATTGATAATCCTATTTTTTTAATACCAAAATCAAAACAAAAAAACATAATATTTAAAGTTTACAAATATTTAAATTATTTTAAAATTTTATTACATATTTATTTAAATTATTATATTAAAGATAAAATTAGTATTCTTTTACTTCTAATTTTAATAAAATTTAATTTTATTAATTTTTTTATTTTAAATTTAATAAAATTAATACTATTTAAATTATTATTTAAATATCCTATTAATTTATTTCCTAAATTTATTTTAATTTTTTTTTTACTTATTGATAAACATTTACAATATATAAAATTATTTTTTTTATATATAGTTAAAAATTTATTAAAATTATCTATATTAAGTTGTTTAATTCCAAGAGAAATACGTTCACGTTTAACATCAACTTGAAGAATAATACTTCTAATTAAATCTCCTTTTTTATATTTAATTGTACTTTTCTTATTTAATAAATTCCATGAAATATCAGATAAATGTATCAATCCATCAATACCATTGAACAAACCAACAAAAATACCAAAATCAGTAATAGATTTAACAACTACTTTAATACAACATTTTATTTTTTTAATATTTAAAAAATTTTTCCAAGGATTAATTTTACATTGTTTAATACCTAATGATATTCTACGTTTTTTCATATCAATATTTAAAATCATAACATCGATTTGTTTATTAATTTTAATAAATTTAAATAATTTTTTTTTTTTTTTTTTCCATTCCATTTCTGATATATGAACTAAACCTTCAATACCTTCTTCTATTTCAACAAAACATCCATAATTAGTTAAATTACTAACTCTACCCTTTGTTACAAAACCTTTAGGATAACGTATCATAATATTATTCCATGGATCTATAAATCTTTGTTTTAATCCTAATGAAATACGTTTATTTAAATTATCAAATTTAATTATTTTAAGAACAATTTCATCGCCAATATTAATAATATCACTTGGATGATTTATTCTTTTCCATGACATATCTGTTATATGTAATAAACCATCTAAACCACCTATATTAATAAAAGCACCATAATCAGTTAAATTTTTAACAACACCTTTTACAATCATACCTTTTTTAATTAATTTTATAGGTTTTTTTTTAACAATATTATATTTTAATTTAATAACAGATTTACGTGAAACTACAATATTATTTCTTTTTTTATCTAATTTAATAATTTTAAATTCTAATTTTTTTCCTTCCAGATGAGTTATATCTTTAATAGGTTTTATATCAACTAATGAACCAGGTAAAAAAGCTTTAATATTATTTAATTCAACATTATAACCACCTTTTATTTTACCGTTTATATATCCAAACATACTTATTGAATTTTTAAGAGCATTTTCTAAAAATAACCATTCTTTATCATATTTTACTTTTTCATAAGATAACATTGTCTCACCAAAACCATTATCTACACAATCTAAAATAAAATTAATTTTATCACCTATTTTAATTTTATTTTTTTTACTAAATTCTTCCGTTGAAATAACAGCTAATGATTTTAAACCTACATCTATAAAAACAAATTCTTTATTAATAGATATTATATGACCTTTTAATAAAGAACTAGGATTAATATTTATTTTTTTAAATGATTTTTTAAAAATTTCACGAAATTTTTTCAACATAATATAACTCAATAATTATTAACAAAATTAGTTTTATTTATATATTTTTAAATTATTATAATTAATTTAAATTAAAATAATAATATTAAAATAAATGAAATATAAAAATATTATTTATTATTAAATTTATAAATTATATTTAAAATATTTAAAAATAAAAAATATTATAAAAACTTTTAATTTATAAACATAATAATAATAATTTTAAAAAAATTACAATTAATAAAATTTATTGCTTTTTAAATTTATTATTATAAAATATATCTATTTAAATTTTAATTAATTTATCAAAAAGAAATATTTATTAAATAATATAATTATATTAAATTCAAAAAAATTGCAAAATTTATAAAATATTATTGTATTTAAATAATTATAATTAATATAATTAATATAATTAATATAATTTATTATAAATAAATTTAATAAAATTAAAAACTATTTTACACATAAAATTCTACTTGTATTAGTATTTCCAGGTTTTCCTATAATATCACCAGTAGTTATTACAACTAAATCACCGGTAAATAATATTTTTTTTTTAGACAAATATCTAATAATATTCTTAATTATTAACATAGAATTTTTAATATTTTGATTATCATAATATATAGGTGTAACACCTCTATATAATGAAGCTAATCTTAAAACATTTTTATGACATGAAATTGCAAAAATAGGTATATCAGAAATCACACGCGACATCATAAATGAAGTACGACCAGATTCAGTTAATGTTATAATAGCAGCAACACCTTTTAAATGATTAGCTATATATACAGATGAAATCGCAATTGCATCAGATATACAATTAAATTGTATATTTAAAAATTTTTTATAATCATTAAAAATTGGAATTTTTTCTGCTCCTATACATATATTAGACATAATTTTAACAGTTTCAATTGGATACTTACCTGTTGCTGTTTCAGCGGACAACATTACAGCATCAGTACCATCTAAAACTGAATTAGCAACATCCATAACTTCAGCACGAGTTGGAATTGGTGTATTAATCATTGAATTCATCATTTGAGTAGCGGTAATAACAGCTCTATTTAAAAATCTTGATCTACTTATTATTTTTTTTTGAACCCCAATTAATTCTGGATCACCAATTTCAACTCCTAAATCACCTCGTGCAACCATAACTGCATCAGAAGATAATATAATATTATCTAAAATTTTATCATTATTTACTACTTCAGCACGTTCTATTTTAGAAATTATTTTAGCTCTAGATCCTGCTTGATTAGACAAAAAACGTGCTTCTTTTATATCTAATTCACTTCTTGGAAATGAAACAGCTAAATAATCAATACCTATTTTAGAAGCCATAATAATATCACGTTTATCTTTATTAGTTAAACTCTTTGCAGAAATACCTCCTCCTAATTTATTAATACCTTTATTATTTGATAATAAACCACCTAAAATTACTTTTGTAAATATTTTTTCATTTTTAACTTTAATTACTTTAATTTTAATATGCCCATCATCTAAAACAAGAATATCTCCAGGAATAACATCATTTATTAAATTTTTATATTCAAAACCTACTTTTTCAACATTACCTTCATATACAGGTACATTATAATCTAATATAAAAATATTATTAATATTTAATTTAATAAAACCATTTTTAAAAGAAGAAATCCTAATTTTAGGCCCTTGCAAATCCACTAAAATAGCTATATATTTACCTGTTTTTCTTGATATTTCTTTTACTTTTTTAGCTCGAATTTTATGATCTTCTAAAAATCCATGTGAAAAATTTAGCCTTACTACATTTACTCCAGCTAATATTATTTTTTCTAAATTATTATTTTTATCAGTAGTAGGACCAAGAGTTGCAATTATTTTAGTTTTTCTTAAAAATCTAGACAATTTTAAATCCTTATATTTATATAAAATTATTGCAAAAAATTTTATTTATAAAATATAAAATAATAATTAATTTATTTTAAAATAATCATTTAAAATATTAATTTTAATGATAAATTTTTAAATGTTTATTAAATATTTATTAAATAAACTATAATTTAGTATTTATATATTAATTTAGGCTTTTTAAGTTTTAAAACAACTTGACTATCTATGATTAATGAAATATTTTTATATTTTATTGTAGGTAAATCATACATAATATTTACTAATATTTCTTCAACAATAGTTCTTAATCCTCTTGCTCCTGTTTTTCTTATAATTGTTTTTTTTGCGATAGCAATTAATGCGCAATCAGTAAATATTAAATTAACATTATCCATATATAATAAAACTTGATATTGTTTAATTATTGAATTTTTAGGTTTTTTTAAAATTTCTGCTAACATTTTTTCATCTAAATCATTAAGTGTTGCAATAATAGGTATTCTTCCAATAAATTCTGGGATAAGCCCAAATTGAATTAAATCATCAGGCTCTATAATTGTAGATAATGTTTTTTTTTTAATTTCATTAATGTTTTTTTTAATACTAGCACCAAAACCAATACCTGTATTTTTATTAATACGTTGAGTTAATATTTTTTCTAAACCAGAAAAAGATCCACCACATATAAATAATATTTTTGATGTATCAATTTGAATGAATTCCTGTTGTGGGTGTTTTCGACCACCTAAAGGAGGAACAGAAGCAATTGTACCTTCAATTATTTTTAATAATGATTGCTGAACTCCTTCACCTGAAACATCTCTTGTAATTGAAGGATTATTTGATTTACGAGCTATTTTATCAATTTCATCTATATAAATTATCCCGTGTTGCGCAGCATTAACATCATAATTACAATTTATTAAAAGTTTTTGTAAAATATTTTCAACATCTTCCCCAACATATCCTGCTTCAGTTAATGTAGTTGCATCAGCAATTGCAAAAGGAACATATAAGAAATTAGCTAAAGTTTCAGCTAATAATGTTTTTCCACTACCAGTAGGGCCTATTAATAAAATATTACTTTTTTTAAGTTCCATAACATTAGGATTTGAATTATTTTTTAAACGTTTATAATGATTATAAACCGCAACAGATAAAATTTTTTTTGCTTCATTTTGACCAATAATATAGTTATTTAAATGAGAACATATTTTATTAGGAATAGGTAAATTATTACTTGTTTTTATAGAATTCATATATTCTTCAAATTCTTTAAATACCATTTCATTACAAATACTAATACATAAATCACATATATAAACAGATGGTCCATAAACTAAAATACGTAATATTGTTTGATTATCACCACAAAAAGAACAATTAGGATTAAATTCTTTTTTATTATATTTTCTTGCCATATTAAAATTCCATTTTAAAAATAAATAAAATTACTTAATAATATTTTAAATTTTTAAAATAAAAACAAAATATAATTATTTACTAATACTCTAATAAAAAAATAAATTAAATTAAATAAAAATACTTTATTAGAATGTTAATAAACAAAAATTATTTACTAACACTCTAATAAAGTATTAGCAAATAAAATTATTTCTAATATTCTAATAGAATATTAGTAACAAAATTATTTCTAATATTTAATTATTTATTCACGATGAGTAAAAATTTTATCAATTATACCATAATTTAATGCTTCTTCAGAAGTCATAAAATAATCGCGTTCTGTATCTAAATTAATTTTTTCAATAGATTGACCAGTATGTTTTGAAATTAATTGATTAAGTTTATTTTTAATTTTTAAAATTTCTTTAGCATGTATTTCAATATCACTGGCTTGACCTTGATAACCCCCTAAAGGTTGATGTATCATTATAGAAGAATTAGGTAAACAAAAACGTTTATTTTTTTTACCAGCCATTAATAAAAACGATCCCATTGAACATGCTTGGCCTATACACATTGTACTTATATCTGATTTAATAAATTGCATAGTATCATATATTGACATTCCAGAAGTTATTATTCCGCCTGGAGAATTTATGTACATATAAATATCTTTTTCTGGATTATCTGATTCAAGATATAATAATTGCGCTGTTATTAAATTTGCTACATAATCATCTATTATTCCAGTTAAAAAAATAATACGATCTTTTAATAAACGTGAGAATATATCATAAGATCTCTCACCAGTTAAAGTTTTTTCAGAAACTATAGGTACTAAAGATAAAATTTTATGAATATGTTGAAAACTATATTTATCAAAAACCATTAATATTCTCCTTTAAAATATTAAAAAAATAATTTTAATATATATATAAAATATTAAAAAATCAAGTACAATAAATAATTATTTAAAATTTAAATAAAATCTTTGACGTATAACTTCAAATAATACTATTCCAGTAGCAACCGAAACATTAAGAGATAAAATATTTCCTTTCATTGGAATACTAATTAACAAATCACAAAGTTTAGATGTTAATTTACGAATCCCTTTGTTTTCAGAACCAAATATTAAAGCCAAAGGAATATTATAATTAATATTATAAAACAAATTATTAGATTTATGCGTTGCTCCAATAATGACAATATTAATTTTTTTTAAAAAAAATAAAGTTCTAGATAAATTAACAACACTAATTATAGGTATATTATCACAAACACCGCATGAAACTTTTTTAACTAAAGAATTTATTTTAGCAGAATTTTTTTTAGGTATAATAATTATATTTACACCACTAGCATAAGCGTTTCTTATACAAGCTCCCAAATTTCTAGGATCAGTAATACAATCTAGAATTAATAATAACGGTTTAATAGTATTTTTTAAAATATTATAAATATTTTTTTCAGAATATTTTTTATTTTTATATATTTCAGCAATAATACCTTGATGAATTAATCCGTTACATTTTTTATTTAAAAAAACTTTATTACAAAATTTAATTAAAATATTATTTTTATTAAGATTATTAATAATATTTTTAATCCTTAAATCGTTTCGATTTTTAAAAATAAAAACTTTAATAAATCTTTTAGGGGTAAAAAACAACAAATTTTCAATAGAATGAATACCGTATATTAATTCTTTCATTTTAAAATATAAAAATAAATAAATTATTAAAAGTAAAAATATATAACATACTAATTATAAATTATTTTAAAAATTACATTTAATTTAAAAAATAATTATTTTTAAAAATTAGTTATAATTTGAAAAAGTATTAGGCAATAAAGTAGCAAAAATACCCATTAAAGGTAAAAACGAACATATTCTATAAACATAATTAATACTAGTAGAATCAGCAATATAACCTAAAGTAGCAGCACCAAAACCACTAATAGCAAATGCACAACCAAATAAAATACCAGAAATAGTACCAAATTTACCAGGAATTAATTCTTGTGAATATATTAATATTGAAGAAAAAGCAGAAGCCATTATAAACCCAATAATCATTGTTAATATTCCTATCCAAGTTAAAGATACATAAGGTAAAATAATTGTAAATGGAGCTGCTCCAAAAATAGAAGTTAAAATAATATATTTCCTACCAAATTTATCACCTAAAGGTCCACCAACCATACTCCCTAAAGTAATAGAAAATAAAAACATAAATAAATGCATTTGAGCATTTTGAACTGAAACACCAAATTTATGTATTAAAAAAAAAGTATAATAACTACTAATACTAGTAAGATAAAAATATTTTGAAAAAAGCAATAAAAACAAAATTAAAACAGAATAAATAATTTGTTTAATTGAAAAATTAAATTTACTTTTAATTATATTTTTTTTAATAGATTTATAATGTTTTTTTTTGTACCAAATTCCTACTTTAAAAAGTATAACCATAGATATTAAAGCTATTAAAGTAAACCATAATATATTTTTAATACCATAAGGTACAATAATTACAGCAGCTAATAATGGACCAAAAGCACTACCAAAATTACCACCTACTTGTAATAAAGATTGAGCTAAACCATACCTACCACCGGATGCCATACTTGCAACTCTAGCAGACTCTGGATGAAAAATTGATGAACCAGTACCTACTAATGCTGCTGCTATTAATACTAACATAAAAATATTAGCAATTGAAAGTATTAATAAACCTAACAACATAAAACCCATACCTATTAATAAAGAATAAGGTTGAGGATATTTATCGATATAAAAACCAATAATTGGTTGTAATAAAGATGCAGTAAATTGATAAGTAAGAGTAATATAACCAATTTGTCCAAAACTGAGTCTAAAATTTTTTTGTAAAATAGGATAAATAGATAATAATAAAGATTGAATTAAATCATTAAAAAAATGAGATATAGCAATAGCACTTAATATACAAAAAACAGGTTTTATAAAAACATTTTTTTTGTTTATAAATATTTTTAAACTTTTATATTTCATAAATTTATACCTAAAAATTAAAATTAAAATTAATTATTTTAAATAAATATTATATATATTTAAAAATATTTCATATTTACTTAGCAAAAAAATATTTTAAAAATTTATTAAAATAAAACAAATTTACAATGGATTTAAATGATTAATAAAAATTTATTAAAATATAATTATTTAATACAAACAAAAAAAAAACTAAATTTTAAAAATTTTATTTTAAATATAGAATTTTTAATTTTTAAAAAAAAATATAAAAAAATATTACAATTAAAAATAGAAAAAATACGAAAAATCAAAAAACATAATAATAATATTAAAAACAAACAATATATTAAAAATTTATTTATTAAAAAAAAATTATTAAAACAAATTAAAATTAAAAAAAAATTTTTAGAAAACTGTAAAATAAATTTAACACAATATTTATCAATTATACCAAATTTACCTGATAAATCTATTTTAAAAAAAAAAAATTTAAACAACCAAATAATTAAAATATGGGGAAAAATTAGAAAAAAAAAATATCAAATATATAATCATATTAAAATAGGTGAAAAATTAAATGGTTTAGATTTTAAAACATCAATAAAATTAAGTGGCTCACGTTTTGTAATAATGAAAAATAAAATTGCACAATTACATAGAGCACTTATTCAATTTATGGTAGATTTACATACTGAAAAACACGGTTATATTGAAGTATATGTTCCATATTTAGTAAATAAAAATTCTTTATATTGTACTGGACAATTACCTAAATTTAGTAAAAATTTATTACATGTTAAATTTTATAACAAATTTAATAAAAATAACAAATATATTTTAATCCCAACCGGAGAAGTACCATTAACTAATTTATTTAATAATAAAATTTTAGAAGAAAAAAATTTACCTATAAAATTAATAACTCATACACCTTGTTTTAGAGCAGAAAATTCATCATATAGCAAAAAAAACAAAGGATTAATTAGAATGCATCAATTTG
Organism: Candidatus Psyllophila symbiotica; assembly: GCA_030849185.1. Classification (GTDB taxonomy): domain Bacteria; phylum Pseudomonadota; class Gammaproteobacteria; order Enterobacterales; family Enterobacteriaceae_A. The sequence continues at coordinate 83,108 of CP102980.1, forward strand.
ATAAAGTTGAAATAGTACAAATAACATCAAGTAAAAACTCAATAAAAATTTTAGAAAACATCACAAAACACGCAGAAACAATTTTAAAACTATTAAATTTACCATATAGAAAAATTTTGTTGTGTGCAAAAAATTTAGGTTTTAGTTCATCAAAAACTTATGATTTAGAAGTTTGGATGCCTTCACAAAAAAAATACTATGAAATTTCATCTTGTTCAAATATGACAGATTTTCAATCAAAACGTATGAATACTAAATATAAATATAAAAATAAAAAATTATATGTACACACATTAAATGGTTCTGGTTTAGCTATTAGTAGAACATTAGCAGCAATCTTAGAAAATTATCAAACAAAAGAAGGAAAAATTGAAATACCTAAAGTATTATATTCATATATGAATGGTTTAAAATATATATATTAAAATGAATAAATTTAACTTAATAATAACATCAATTTATTACCAATATCTTTCAAAAGTTATGTTTCCTTTTATATAATGTAAATGTTTCTTCATATTACGTAATTTTATTAATATTTCTTTAGTACTTTTAATCATTAAAGGATTTCCACAAATCATGACATGACTTTTTCTATAATCTAAACCTAAACCAATAGTTTTTTCCAAAATACCATTATAAATAAGATTATTAATACGTCCTTTTAAAGCTCCATAAATATTTTCCTGACTAATAATATTTAAAACTCTTAATTTACCATAATAATTGTCTCTTAAATTTTTAATTACTGAATTATAATTACAATTTTTAATAAATTTATTTGAATGAATTAAAACTAAATTTTTAAATCTTTCTAAATTTTTGTTTTCACGTAATATTGATAAATACGGTCCTACACCAGTACCCGAACTAAACATCCATAATATTTCACAATATGGTATTTCTTTTAATATAAAAAAACCAAAGGATTTTCTAGAAATTAATAATTTTGAATTTATTTTTAAATTAAATAATTCACGACTCAATTTACCATGTGATATAAATAAAATATAAAATTCCAAAATTAAATTATTTGAAGCATTAACAAATGAATAAGCACGTTGAATAATTTTTTTTTTTTTAATAATCGCAATTTTTGTAAATTGTCCAGATATAAAATTATTAATATAAGCTTTAATAAATATTTTAAATAATTTATTAGAATATTTTTCAATATTTACAACTTTACCAATAACCCAATTATCCATTTAATACCTAAATATTTTAAATTATTTAATTATATAATATTTAATAATTATAAAACTATAAAAATATATTAATTTATAATTTTAATAATAATTTATAAATATATTTCAAATAAAATAAAATATAAAATTTACAAAAACGTTTTGAATTTAATAATACCACCACCTAAACAAAATTCACCTAAATAAAATACAACAAACTGACCTTTAGTTATTGATATAATTGGTTTTTTAAAATTAATAATAACATATTTTGAATCAATAGGTATAATAACACAAATATTACTTTTTTGTTTATATCGAGTTTTAATAAAACATATTAATGGTTTTAATAAAACTTTATTTATATTCCAATAAATTTTTTTAGTAATTAAATTTTTTGAATTTAATAAATAATGTTTTTTATTTTGAACAATAATTATATTATTTTGAATTTTTTCAATAACATACCATGGATTTTTATTTTTATTAATACTCCCAATATTTAAACCTTTTCTTTGTCCTATAGTATAATTTATAATACCTTTATGAATACCTACAATTTGACTATTTTTAGTAATTATAAAACCAGGTTTTATATATAAAAAAGAATTTATAAAAACATTAAAATTTTTTTTCCCTATAAAACAAATTCCTGTTGAATCTTTTTTTTTATAATTAATTAATTTAAGTTTTCTTGCAATATAACGTAATTCTATTTTTTTTAAAAAACAAACAGGAAATAAAATTTGGTTTAAATTAGTATTTACATTATGTAAAAAATAACTTTGATCTTTATTTTTGTCAAAAGAACATAACATATAAAAATGATTTTTAATTTTTTTAATATATGAATAATGCCCAGTAGATATATAATCAGCTTTAAAATTATTAATAGCAAAATTTAAAAATATTTTAAATTTAATTTCTTTATTACATAAAACATCAGGATTAGGAGTATTTCCAATATTATATTCTTTTAAAAACATAACAAAAACATTTTCCCAATATTCTGAAGAAAAATTAATTTTTTTAAAAATAACATTAAATTTAAAACATACATTTTTTGAATCATATAAATCTTTATAAAAATTACATTTTTTACTATTTTCTTCCCAATTTTTCATATAAATTGCTAATACTTTATAACCCATTTTTAACAAAACATAAATAGTAACAGAAGAATCAACACCACCTGATATACCAACAATTACTTTTTTTTTTCTTAAAACCATAAATATCTTAAAATTAAAAAATTATTTATATATTAATAATATTTTAATAATTATTAAATAAATTATTTATAATTTAATAATTAATTGTATAAAACAATTTCAATAAAATTTTATTTATATTTATAAAAATAATACATAAAATAATTTATAAATATTAAAAAATTATTTTATCATTTTAAAAATAATATCACAAAAACATAAGTTATAAATTAATTATAGAAAAAACGGAAAATATGAAAATCAAAAAAGTAGCCGAAACCAAACTCCCAACCCCTTGGGGGGAATTTATAATGATAGGGTTTGAAGAATTAAAAAATGGTAAAGATCATTTAGCTTTAATATTAGGAAATATCAAAAAAAACAATTCTGTATTATCTAGAATACATTCTGAATGTTTAACTGGAGATGCATTATTTAGTTTAAGATGTGATTGTGGATTTCAATTAAAATATGCACTTAAAAAAATTAAAAAAGAAGGTAATGGAATTTTATTATATCATAGACAAGAAGGTAGAAATATTGGTTTATTAAATAAAATAAAAGCATATTCTCTACAAGATAAAGGTTTAGATACTGTTGAGGCTAATCATAAATTAGGTTTTGCTGATGACGAAAGAGATTTTTCGTTATGTGCTGATATGTTTAAATTAATTAATGTATTTAAAATTCGTCTTTTAACAAATAATCCTAAAAAAATAAAGATTTTAACAAAATATGGAATTACAGTTACTGAAAGATTACCTCTAATAACAGGTCTTAATTCTAAAAACAAAAAATATTTAAATATTAAAAAAAAAAAAATGGGACATTTGTTTACATAAAATTATTTAAAATAATTAAATTCAAAAAATTATATAATTAGTATTTTAAAAATTAAATATTTATACCATTTAATTTTAAATCATTTTTTAATTTAATTATCCATTTATCAATTCTAACATTAGTTAATTCTGATTGTCTATCTTCATCAATTATTAAACCTATAAATTTATTATTATTTAATAAACTTTTAGATTTATCAAAAAAATATCCTGAATTACTCCAATAACCTATTATATTAGCTCCCAATGGGCAAATAATATCATAAATATATTTCATAGCATCACAAAAATATTCAGAATAATCTTCTTGATCACCACAACCAAATAAAGCTACATATTTTTTAAAAAAATTAATTTTTTTAAGGATAGGAAAAAAATTTAACCAATCTGTTTGAGGTTCTCCATAATACCAAGTAGGTATTCCAAATAACAATATATCATAAAATTCTAAAATTTTTTTGCTGCCATTAGATATATTATAAATTTTAGAATTTTTATTAATTTTTTTGTGTATAATTTCAGCAACTTTTTTTGTATTTCCTGTATCACTACCATAAAAAATACCTATATTATTCATTAATATTCCTTACAAATTATTTAATTAATAAATTTAATTATATTCTAAAATATATCAAAATAAAAATTATAAACTTGATTATTAATAATTATTATAATATAATAATTTTAAAAATATTTCATAGCTACGTAGCTCAGGGGTTAGAGCACATTACTCATAATGATGGGGTCACAGGTTCAAATCCTGTCGTAGCTATTTAAATGCGGGAGTGGCGAAAATTGGTAGACGCACCAGATTTAGGATCTGACACTATATTTAGTATACGAGTTCAAATCTCGTCTCCCGTATACAATGAGGTATAGCCAAGTGGTTAAGGCACCGGTTTTTGATACCGGCATCCCTGGTTCAAATCCAGGTACCTCAGAAAATATTTAAAACAATTTTAAAAAAATTAAATTTATAATTTATTTCAAATATGGATTATTATTTTCTTTAAATTTTAAAAAAATTTGAGTACCTAAAATATTAAAAGATTTTTTAAAATAATTAATTAAATATTTTTTATATAAATTTGAAATATTTTTAACTTTATTACCGTGTATAATAATGGTAAATGGATCATGACCACCTAGATGTGCATATTTTAATTTTATAAATCGCCCTTTAAATAACGGAGGTTGATGTTTAATAATTGCATCATTCATAATTTTATTTAACAAAGATGTACTTATTTTTTTTTTAGAAGAGTAATAAGTATATTCTATTGATTTAAATAAATTATTTATCCCTATACCATGCAAACCAGAAATAAATTTTATAAAAATATTTTTAATAAATTTTAAACGATTTTTAATAACATTTTTAATTTTAATATAATTAAATTTACTAATTTTATCTAATTTATTAAATACTATAACCAAAGAACGACTATTTTTAATTATAAAATTTATTAATAATAGATCTTGGTTAGATATACTATAATTAATATCAATTAAAAATAATATTATATCAGATTTTTTAATTATTTTTAAAATTTTAGTTAAATTGTAAATATCATTTTTAATATTTAAAATACCAGGAGTATCTATAATAATATATTTAATATTTTTATAAATAATTGGAATATAAATAAAATCAACTGTTGTACCAGGTAAATTATGAACAATCATTCTTTCTTCATTTAATATATAATTTATTAAAGTAGATTTTCCAACATTAGATTTACCTATAATAGCAATTTTTATAGGATATTTATTTTTAATATTTATATTATTTAAAAACACTTTTTTTTTTTGTGTTTCTAAAAAATGACAAATTTTTTCAAAGAGAAAATTAACTCCATATCCATTATAAGCAGAAATAGGATATATTTCTTTAGTCAACCCAAGAGAATAAAAATCCAAATTTATTACTTCATAATTTAATTTATCTATTTTATTGGCAACTAAAAATATTTTATATTTATATTCATAAATATATTTATTAAATACTTTATCATTATGTAATAATCCATCATAAGCATTTACTAAAAATAATATAACATGACTATTTTTAATAGATAAAAACGTTTGTGCGGCTACTTTAATTTGAATTTCATTTTTAAAATCATCAATACCACCAGTATCAATAATTAAAAATTTTTTATTTTTAATTTTAATATATCCGTAATTACGATCTCTTGTTAAATTTTCAGAATTATTTACTAAAGATTTTTTTTTACATAATAAATAATTAAATAAAGTAGATTTACCTACGTTTGATCTCCCAATAATTGTTATAATAAATGTCATATAACTCCAATTATTTAAAAATTACATATTTATTTAAATAAAAAAATATTTTTATTAACTAAATGTGAATAAATATTAATAATTTTAAATTAATTTGAACAAATTTTAAAAAATAATATTTTAAAATATATAACAATTTCATTTTTAGGTAATATTATTTGTATTTTATTATTTATATTTTTAATAATTAATGACTGATTATATATTTCATTTTTTCCTATTATTAAAGCAATATTTGAAAAAATTTTATGTGAGTTAATTAATTGTTTTTTTATATTAGAATTATTATAATTTGTAAATATTCTTAATTTTGGTAATTTATCATGAATATATTCAACTAATTTAATTATATTAAATTTAATATTAAAAATATTAAATGAAATTATATTAATATCTATTGATAAATTATATTTTAAAATATTTTTAGTACTTTTAATTAATAATATTAATCTATCAAGACCAATAGCGCAGCCTATAGCTGGAGTTTTATTTCCCCCTAAATTTTTAACTAATTTATCATATCTTCCACCACCACAAATTGTACTTTTAAAATTTATATTTTTTGTAACCCATTCAAAAACTGTATAATTATAATAATCTAAACCTCTAACAATTTTTTTATTTATATTATATTTAATACCTATATTTTTTAATATTTTACATAATTTATAAAAATGAATTTTACATTTTTTACTTAAATACTTATAAATACAAGGAGCTTTTTTTATTAATTTCTGTATTTTAATATTTTTAGAATCTAATATACGTATTGGATTATTATTTATTTTTTTAATACTTTCAAAATCTAATAAATTAATATTTTTTTTAAAAAAAAGAGTTAAATCGTTATTATATTTAATTCTAGTTTTAATAGATCCTATTGTATTTATTTCTAATGAAAAATAATTTAATAAATCTAATTTTTTCCATATTCTTGACATTATTAATATTAATTCAGCATCTATTTGAGGGCCAATTAAACCAAAAACTTCAATTCCAAATTGATAAAATTGACGATATCTTCCTTTCTGAGGTCTTTCATAACGAAACATAGGACCAATATACCATAAACGTTGTTCTTTTTGATATAAAAATCCATGTTCTATACCTGATCTAACACAACTAACTGTTGCTTCAGGTCTTAAAGTTATATTTTCATTATTACGATCATTAAAATTAAACATTTCTTTTTTAATAACATCAGTTTCTTTACCTATTGCATATTTAAATAAATTAGTTTTTTCAATAATTGGTAATCTAATTTCACTATATCCATAAGAATTAATTATTTTTTTAATTGAATTTTCAATTTTTTGCCATAAATAAGTATCAATAGGTAAAAAATCATTCATACCACGAATAGATTTTAATTTTTTATTCATATAATTTTAAAACACCATAAAATTTAAAAATAAATTAATTGTTTTATTTTATATAAAATAATTTACATAAATAATTTTAAATTAATTTAAAATAAAATATTACATAATAAAACTAAATTAAATTAAATTAAATTAATATCAATATAATTTAATTTAATTTAATTTAATTTAATTTAATTTAATTTAATTTAAAATTAGTGATTTTTATAATAAAAAATTAGTATTATTAAATATCTCACCTGACAATTGCCCACAAGCAGCATTAATATCAATACCTCGATTTTTTCTAATTGTAACAATAAAACCAAATTTTAATAATATTTTAGAAAAATTATTTATTCTTTTAATAGAACTACATTTATATTTTGATTTTAAAAATTTATTCCATGGTATTAAATTTATTTTACATGATATATTTTTTAAAAGAAAAGCTAACTGGTATGCATATTTATATTTATCATTAATTCCATCTAACATAACATATTCAATAGTAACACCATTTTTATTAGCTTTTGAATTTTTAATATATTTTTTAGCTGATTTTAGAATACTTTTAATATTATATTTTTTATTAAATGGTATTATAATATTACGTATTTTATCATTAGATGCGTGTAAAGATAAAGCTAATTTAATATCAACAAAATTTTTTAACTTATCCAAAGCTGGAACTATACCTACAGTAGATAAAGTTATAACACGTTTCGAAAAATTAAAACAATATTTATCTCTCATAATTAATATAGAAGATACAATATTACTAAAGTTTAATAAAGGTTCACCCATACCCATTATAACAATATTGGTTATAAAATTAATTTTTTTTTTAATAATAAATTTAAAAACATTCCAAATTTGACTAATAATTTCTGATGTATATAAATTTCTATTAAAACCTTGTTTACTAGTAAAACAAAAATCACACCCAACAAAACAACCAATTTGCGATGATATACATAAAGTAAATCTTTTTTTTTCAGGTATATAAATAGTCTCAATTTTTTTTTTATTTATTTCCATAATAAATTTAATTGTTCCATCATATGAGTATTGTATTTTATATATATTTAAAGTACGTATAAATATAATTTTTTGGAATTTTTTAAATGTTTTTATATTAATATTTTTAATCAAATTTAAATTATCACTATAAAAACTATATACATATTTTATAATTTGTTTTGCTCTAAAAGATTTTTCGCCTAATAAAATAGAAAGAAAAAAAATTTTTTGATAATTAATACTTAATAAATTAATTTTTTTAATAATAATATTAAAACCTATTTTAAATAAAATATTCAAATTTAAAATTATTTAAAAATTAAAAAATTAAAAACAAATTAAAATTGATTAATAATTAATTTTAAAAATATTTATTTAACGGAGTCTATTTATGTTCAAACAACAAGTAGGTATTATAGGAATGGCTGTAATGGGTAAAAATTTAGCTTTAAATATTGAAAGTAAAGGTTACACAATTTCAATATTTAATCGTTCCCCAAAAAGTACTAATGAAGTTATTTTAAATAATCCAAATAAAAATATAAAACCATACTATACTTTAAAAAATTTTGTAAAATCAATAGTTAAACCTAGAAGAATTTTTATTATGGTTAAATCCGGAGAAGCCACAAACGAAGTAATTAAATATTTAATAAAATTTATAGACAAAAAAGATATAATTATAGATTGTGGAAATACTTACTACAAAGAAAGTATTAAAAAAAATAAACAACTAAATAAAAAAGGTATTTATTATATAGGTACTGGTATTTCAGGAGGAGAAAAAGGAGCATTGAAAGGACCAGCTATAATGCCAGGAGGAAACAAAAAAGCATATAAATTAATTTCACCAATTTTAAAAAAAATAGCAGCAATTTATAAAAATGAACCATGTGTAAGTTATATAGGAGAAAATGGTTCCGGACATTATGTTAAAATGATACATAATGGTATAGAATATAGTGATATGCAATTAATATCAGAAGCATATTTTATATTAAAAACAGGTTTAAATTTAAATAATAAAGAAATAAGTGAAATTTTTAATAATTGGAATAATGGAGAATTAAATAGTTATTTAATTGAAATAACAAAAAATATTTTAATTAAAAAAGATAAATCTAAAAAATATTTAATCGATAATATATTAGACAAAGCAGATAATAAAGGAACAGGTAAATGGATGAGCAAAAATGCATTAGATTTAGAAGAACCATCATGTTTAACAACACAATCTGTATTTACAAGATATTTATCATATATGAAATCACAAAGAGTTAAAGCTTCTAAAATTTTATTAGGACCCAAAAAAAATACTTATAAAATAAAAAACAAAACCAAATTTATTGAAAAAATAAGAAAATCACTTTATTTTAGTAAAATAATATCATACGCACAAGGATTTTCTCAATTAAAAAAAGCTTCAGAAAAATATAATTGGAATCTAAATTACATTAAAATAGCTAAAATTTTTAGATCTGGTTGTATTATAAAAGCCAAAATTTTAAAAAAAATAATAAAAGTTTATTTTGAAAATCCAAATATTTCAAATATTTTAACAACAAATTATTTTAAAGAAATTACAAATAATTACCAAAATTCATTACGCGATATAATTTCTTATTCAACACAAATAGGTATCCCTATACCTACTTTTAGCGTAGCCATTTCATATTATGATAGTTATAGATGTGCAAAATTACCAACAAATCTAATTCAAGCTCAACGTGATTATTTTGGAGCGCATACGTATAAACGTTATGATAAAAGTGGTAATTTTCATACTGAATGGTTAAAATAATTTAAAATAAATATTAATTTAGCAATTTATGTAAATTCACGAACATTTTAAAACCTAAACAAATTAATAATTTTAAAACAATTTAATAATCTTTAAAAATAATTATTTTAATAATAAAATTTAAAAATTAATAAATTATTTAATTTATTAATTTAAATTTTTAAAAAATTTCTCAACATTTTTATTAAAAATATTTATTTTTGGAGTATTTTTATATAAATAATTATTATCAAAACTTTTATTAAAATTATTAAGAATATATTTTTGTTTTTCATTTAAATTAACTGGAGTTTCTATAATAACTTTACATAATAAATCACCTTTAAATTTATTATTTAGAGATTTTATTCCTTTACCTCTAATTCGAAAAACTTTACCAGTTTGAGTTTCAGAAGGTATTTTTAATTTTACGAAACCATCTAAAGTAGGTACATCTATTTCTCCTCCTAAAACTGCTGTTGAAAAACAAATAGGTATTTCACAATATAAATTATTATTTTCTCTTTTAAAAATATAATGATCTTTTATTTTTATTTGAATATATAAATCACCTGATAAACCACCTCTTTTACCTGCTTCACCTTCACCTGAAACACGTATGCTGTCACCAGTATTTAAATTTTTTGGAATTTTAATTGACAAATTTTTATTTTTTTTAATTCTTCCATTACCATTGCAATTATTGCATACATTTTTAATAATTTTACCTAAACCATTACATTTAGGACATGTTTGTTGTAATGTAAAAAACCCTCTTTTAATTTGAATTTGTCCATTTCCATTACATGTTAAACAATTTATTGGTAAACTTCCTTTTCTTGTACCATGACCTTTACAAAAATTACATTTTATTAAAGTTTGAATATTAATTCTTTTATTAACTCCTGTAATTATTTCTTCTAAACTTAATTCCATATTATATTTTAAATCAGAACCTTTATTAACATTTTGATTATTATTATTACCGAATATATCACCAAAAACATCACCAAAAATATCGCTAAAACTGGTTTCAGAATTAAAATTATTATTATTAGTATAAGATTGATCAAACGCATCATGTCCAAATTGATCGTATGCCGATCTTTTTTTTTCATCACTTAATATTTCATAAGCTTCTTTTATTTCTTTAAATTTTTTTTCAGCATTTTTTTGTTTATTTCTATCTGGATGGTATTTTATAGCTAAGCGTTTATATGCTTTTTTTATTTCCTGAATAGTTGAAGTTTTAGATATCCCAAGTAACTCGTAAAAATCTTTTTTAGACATTTTTTTAACCTATAAAAATAACGGGTATAGATTTTACTATACCCTTTATTTTATAAAAAATTATAAATTTTAAAATTATTAAATTTTATTTTTTATCTTTATTATTTACTTCTTCATATTCAGCATCAACAATATTTTCTTCTTTTTTGTTTGTATTATTATTTACATTTAAATCAGATTGTTTATCTTGAGACATAGAAGATAATTTATCAGACACTTTTATTAATGATTCAATCTTACTTTCAATAATTGATTTATTTTCTTCTTTCATTACTTTTTCTAATTCTTTAATTGAATTTTCAATATTATTAATTTCTTCTTTTGTTAATTTATTCTTAACTGAAGATAATTGTTTTTTTGTGCTATGAATAATATGATCAGCTTGATTTCTAGTTTGAACAAGTTCTTCAAATTTACGATCAGATTCAGCGTTTATTTCTGCATCATTTACCATTTTTTTAATTTCTGATTCTTTTAAACCAGAAGAAGCTTTAATTGTAATTTTTTGTTCTCTTGATGTATTTTTATCTTTAGCTGAAACATGAAGTATACCATCAGCATCAATATCAAATGTTACTTCAATTTGTGGTATACCACGAGGAGCTGATTTAATACCATCAAGATTAAATTGCCCTAAAGATTTATTATTATTTGATCTTTTTCTTTCACCTTGTAAAACATGAATTGTAACTTCAGACTGATTATCTTCAGCAGTTGAAAATATTTGACTATGTTTTGTAGGAATAGTTGTATTTTTATTTATTAAAGTAGTCATTATACCACCCATTGTCTCAATTCCTAAAGATAATGGAGTAACATCTAATAATAAAACATCTTTTACATCACCAGATAAAACCCCACCTTGTATAGCAGCACCAATAGCAACAGCTTCATCTGGATTAATATCCTTTTTAGGTTCTTTTTTAAAAAAATCAGATACTTTTTTTTGAACCATCGGCATTCTTGTCTGACCACCAACTAATAAAACATCTTGAATATTATCTATAGATAATTTTGCATCTTTTAAAGCAATTTCTAAAGGATTAATTGAACGATTTACTAAATCTTCAACTAATGATTCAAGTTTAGCACGAGTTATTTTAATATTCATATGCTTTGGACCGCTTGAATTTGCAGTTATATAAGGTAAATTAACTTCAGTTTGTTGTGATGATGATAATTCAATTTTTGCTTTTTCAGCAGATTCTTTTAAACGTTGCATTGATAAAGGATCATTATTTAAATCTATTCCATGTTCTTTTTTAAATTCTTCAACTAAATAATTAATTATTCTATTATCAAAATCTTCACCACCTAAATGTGTATCACCATTAGTAGAAAGAACTTCAAAAGTTTTTTCACCATCAACTTCATCTATTTCTATAATGGAAATATCAAAAGTTCCGCCTCCTAAATCATAAACTGCAATTGTTTTATTTCCAACTTCTTTATCTAAACCATATGCTAAAGCAGCAGCAGTAGGTTCATTAATAATACGTTTAACTTTTAACCCAGCAATTCTACCAGCATCTTTTGTTGCTTGTCTTTGAGAATCATTAAAATACGCTGGAACAGTAATAACAGCTTCATTAATTATTTCACCTAAATAATCTTCAGCGGTTTTTTTCATTTTTTTAAGTATTTCAGCAGAAATTTGAGGTGGTGCTATTTTTTTATTATTTATATCTATCCAAGCATCACCATTTTCAGAAGCAACTATATTATACGGCATAATATTTTGATCACGTTTAATTTCTTTATCATTAAAACGACGCCCAATAAGACGTTTAATAGCAAATAAAGTATTTTTAGGATTTGTTATAGATTGTCGTTTAGCTGGTTGACCAACTAAAATTTCACCATCTTGAGTATAAGCTATAACAGATGGTGTAGTACGATCACCTTCTGAATTTTCAATAACACGAGCTTTATTATTTTCCATTACTGCTACACACGAATTAGTAGTTCCTAAATCAATACCTATAATTCTTCCCATTTTTATTTCCTTATTAGAATTAATCATTATAAATATTTTGTAAATTATTAAATTTAATTATAATAAATATTTTCAATTTAATAAATAAATTTATTTTGTCTATATAATAAGTTAATTTTAAATTAACATAAATATAATTTATAATAATATTATAAAATAATTTAAAATTATTTTGTATTTAAAAATTTAAAAACAAAAAATAGATTTTAAAAATAATACTAATTATAAAAACTTCATTTAAAATATTTATAAATTTAATTAATTATACAATTATAATAAATAAAAATAAACATATGAATAAAAAACATTTATTATATTTTAATAAGTTATTAATAACATGGTATAATAAAATAATGAATAAAAAAAGAGAAAATTTAAATAATAATTATTTTAAAAATATCAATTTACCTGATTTAATTGATAAAGCCTCACAAACAGAAGAATTTAATTTAAAATTAATTAATACTGATAGAGAAAATAAATTAATTAAAAAAATAGAAAACACAATAAAAAAAATTAAAGATGGAAAATTTGGATATTGTGAATATTGTTATAATAAAATAAACATTAAACGTTTAAAAATACAACCTATTGCAAAATTATGTATTGATTGTAAAAAAATATCAGAAAATTTAATAAATTAATTAATAAATTACTATACTATTTAAAAAATTATTATATTTTAAGTAAAATAATTTTACTTAAATAGTTTTAACAAATACTTATTAAATATAATATATTATAAAATAATTAAATTTAAAATATTAAATAATCAAACATAATATTATTGTAAAAATTTATTAATCTTTAATAATATATTTATATAAATAATTAATAAAAAATTATAATTGAATTAATGAATAGTAAATATTTAATTAAAAAAATTAAAAGACTTATAAAAGACAATAAAAAGTATTTAGTTGCATATAGCGGTGGTTTAGATTCAAGTGCACTTTTGCAAATATTATTTGATTTAAATAAAACATTATTTAAAAATATATCATTAAGAGCAATACATGTAAACCATAATTTAAACATGAATTCTAATATTTGGGTAAAACATTGTTATTTATTTTGTAAAAAAAAAAAAATAAATTTAATTATTAAAAATATAAATATTATTAAAAAAAAAAATATAGAAGAAGAAGCAAGAAAATTAAGATATAAAATTTTTAAAAAAATAATTTTAGATAATGAAATTTTATTACTAGGTCATCATTTACAAGATCAATGTGAAACATTTTTATTATCTTTAAAAAGAGGTAGCGGTCCATCTGGATTATCATGTATGCCATTTAAAAAAAAAATAGGAAATAACTATTTAATAAGACCTTTTTTAAATATTAAAAAAAAATATTTAACTCAATATATTTTAAAAAAAAAAATTAAATATATTATAGATAATAGTAATTATAATACAAAATTTGATCGTAATTTTTTGAGATTAAAAATTTTACCTATAATAAATAAAAGATGGCCTAAATTTTATATATCAATTTTTAAAAGCTCTATTTTATGCGCTAATCAAGAAAATATAATTTATGATATTTTAAAAAAAAAAATATTTAAAATTCAAAATAAAAAAAAAGCATTATTAATTGATTATTTAAAACAAATTAAATTAATTAAATGTTATTTAATAATTAAGAAATGGATTAATCAATTTAATGTTAAAATCCCGTCTTTTAAAAAAATTAAAAAAATATGGACTGAAATAGCTTTATCAAATATAAATTCACAACCAAAATTAAATGTAAAATTATATCAAATTAATAGATATTCAAAATATTTGTATTTATTACCTAATATATGTAATATTACAAATATTAATATAATTTGGGAAAACAAAAAATCATTAATTTTACCAAATAATATTGGAAAATTAATAATTAATAAAAACGAAGGTTATATATTACGAGCGCCACAAAAAAATGAAAAGATAATTATTAAATTTTTAGTTAAAGGAAAATATAATATTATTGGTAAAATACATTCATTAAATATTAAAAAAATTTGGAAAGAATTAGGAATTCATCCATGGTTACGTAATAAAATTCCATTAATTTATTATGATAATAAATTAATATCAGCTGTTGGAGTTTTCATTACTAAATATGGAAATATTTTTAAAAATAAAAAAAAAATAAAAATAAAATTTATAAAAAATTTAAAAATATAAAAATATAAAAATATAAAAATATTTATACAAAAAAATATAATTAATTATATTTTAAAAACATATTTATTTATATATTTATGAAATAAGAATATTAATTATTATTATTTAAAAATATAAATAATAAAAATATTTTAATACTCTTAAAATACTACAAAATTTTATTAATTATTTATATAAAGGAAAAATGTCAAAAATAAAAAATATAGAAATGAAAGGAAAAGTAATAGAAACATTACCAAATGCCATGTTTAAAGTAAAATTAGAAAATAAAAGCATAATAATAGCATATATATCAGGTAAAATTAGAAAAAATCATATTCGTATTTTAACAGGTGATAAAGTAACTATAGAATTAACAAAATATAATTTAAGTAAAGGTAGAATTATTTTTAGAGGAAGTTAATTACTAAAACTTAAAACTTTTAAAATTATGCAATTAATATATTTAAAAAAAATTAAAAATTTATGCCGAAATTATAAAAAAATAAAAAAAATATTAAATAACATAATAATAATAAATAATCAAATAATATTTAAAATTTTTAAAAAAGAATATAAACAATTAAATAATATTAATTATTTATTAACAGAATGGTTAAATATTAAAAAAACTATCTTTAAAAAAAAAATTTTTTTAAATAATATTAATAAAAATAATATAAAATTTAAAAAAATAGAAAAAAAATTTTTAATAAATTTCTTACCTAATACAAATATTAATAAAAGTAATAATTGTTTTTTAGAAATTTATTCTGGTACAGGAGGAAGTGAAGCTTCTTTATTTTCAAAAAAATTATTTCAAATGTATTATAAATATTCTGAAAAAAAAAAATGGTTAATTAAAATAATTAATATTAATGAATGCGTATATGGAGGATATAAAGAAATAATTTTTAAAATTTCAGGAAATAAAGTATATGATCAATTAAAATTTGAATCTGGAGGGCATAGAGTACAAAGAATTCCAGAAACTGAATCACAAGGACGTATTCATACATCTACATGTATAATAGCAATTTTACCAGAAGTTAAAAAAAATGAAATCAAAAATATAAATTTAAATAATATTAAAGTAGATACATTTAAATCTTCAGGATCTGGTGGTCAACATGTAAATACTACAGATTCTGCAGTTAGAATTACACATATACCAACCAATATTGTTGTAGAATGTCAAAATGAAAGATCACAACACAAAAATAAATCTAAAGCTTTAGAAGTATTAATAGCACGTATTAAAAATTTAGAATTTTCAAAACAAAAAAAAAAAAGTCCATTAAAAGAAAAAATTTATTAGGTAGTGGTGATAGATCAGATAAAAAAAGAACTTACAATTTTCAAAAAGATAGAGTTACTGATCATAGAATTAATTTAACATTATACTGTTTAGAAGAAATAATAAACGGAAATCTTGATATATTAATTAAACCTATTATAAAAGAATATAAAATAAAAAAAATATATAATTTTTTAAATAATATAAATTTTTAAAAAATTATCATTATTTTAAATAATATTAATAAAATTATATTTCATAAAATATTTATTAAATTATAAATTTAATAAATAAAATATAATGTTAAATAAAAAAAAAAAATATATTATATATAATAAAAAAATAAAATTTTTATATTTTATAGAAAAAAAATTAGAAGTAGGAATATCATTATTAGGATGGGAAGTAAAATCAATAAAATTAGGTAAATTAAATATTGAAAATAGTTATATAAAATTTAAAAATTTAAATGCTTATTTATTAAATTTTATAATTATACCAATTAATAATTTTAATAAAAATACAAAAGAAGAAAAAAGATCAATTAGATTATTACTTAAAAAAAAAGAATTATTATTTTTATTTAATAAAACAAAAAAATATGGTTATACTATAATACCATTATGTATGTATTGGAAAAATAATTGGATTAAATTAATTATATGTTTATCAAAAGGTAAAAAACAATATGATAAAAAAAAAGATATTAAAGAAAAAGAGTGGAAAAAAATACGCAATCGTATTTTAAAAACTTCTTGATAAAATAAATTTTAAATATTATAATTAAATAAATGGGGCTGATTTTGGATTCGACGTAATTTATAAAAAATTTTGAAGCATGCCGGGGAAAGGTTGGCCTCGTTAAAAAACCTAATAAATAATTGCAGAAAAAAAAATAAATTATTCTTTAGCAGCGTAAATAAATAAATAAATATAAGTTAAATAACTGTAAAATAATAAATATTAAATATTAAATATTAATAAATCAATAATTATTTTAATCTTGTTTAATTATAATAAAATTAAACTAAGCATGTAGTATCAAAAATATAAAAAAATTACGGACGCGGGTTCAAATCCCGCCAGCTCCAAAAAATTAAATTTTAATATATTTATTAAATTATAAATTATTTTATAAAAATTATAAATTTTTAAAAATATTAAATCATAATATTTTTTAAATAATTTTATTTATTAAAAATACATTTTTCTATTTTTTTTAAAGTAATTTGTTTTAATACTAAATTTGATATTTTTGTAGCATTTTTAAATTTATTTTTTCTAATAATATTTTTAATGTATGGTATATAACTTGAATTCATACTAAATTCATCTAAACCCATACCTAATAATAATAAAGTAACTTTTTCATAACTTGCTAATTCACCGCATATACTTACATATTTATTTTGTTTATGAGCTTCATAAATAATTTTTTTAATTGATTTTATAACTGATGGTAATAATGGGTTATAAAGATGCGAAACCAATTTATTACCTCTATCTACTGCTAATATATATTGTGTTAAATCATTAGTACCAATACTTAAAAAATCAATTTCTTTAATAATATCTTTAATAATTAAAGATGCTGATGGCGTTTCAATCATAATGCCAATTTTAATTTTTTTATCAATTTTTTTTTTTTTAATTATTAAAATTTTTATAATATTATTCAATTCATATTTAAGATATTTAATTTCTTCAATAAAAGTTATCATTGGAAACATAATTCTTATATTTTTAAAATCTGATGATAATAAAATAGCTTTTAATTGAGTATATAAAATTTTTTTAAAATCCATTAATATACGAATTGCACGCCAACCTAAAAATGGATTTTCTTCTTTAGGTATATTTAAATAAGATATATTTTTATCACCACCAATATCCATTATACGTATAGTAATTTTTTTTTTAGGTATTTTTTTTGAAATATATTTATATGTTTTATATTGTTCTTTTACATTAGGTAAATTATTACGATTCATAAATAAAAATTCAGTACGATACAATCCTATACCTTCTGAACCATATTTACTAATATTATTTATATCTTTTGTATTACAAATATTAGAAAATAAAGAAACTTTATACCCATCTATTGTTATAGCAGGATATTTTTTTATTTTTTTTAACTCTTGAATTTTTTTAATATAAATATTTTTTTTTTTTTTAATTAAATTAATAATATTTTTATCAGGATTAATATATATATTATTATTAATAGCATCTAAAATTATAAAATCATTATTTTTAATCTTATTAGTTATATTATATATATTAACTATAGCTGGTAATTCAAGTGATCTAGCCATAATCGAAGTATGAGATGTTACACTTCCAAATTCAGTTATAAACCCTAAAACATTTTTTAAATTTAACTGCGCAGTTTCTGACGGTGTTAATTCTTTAGATACAATAATAACTTTATCATTAATATAACTTAAATCAATAATATTTATTTTAAGAATATTTTTTAATAAACGATCACCTATATCAATTATATCATTTATTCTTTCTTTTAAATAATCATTTTTAATTTTTTTCAATATTTTAATTTGTTTTTTAATTATTTTACTAGTAGCATAATCTGCTGATATTAATTGATTTTTGATAAGATATATGATTTCTTTTTCAAACTCACAATCTTCTAATATCATAATATGACTATTAAAAATGTTTTCTTTATTTTGATTTAATTTATTTTTATTTATATTTATAATTTTTTTAATTTGACTAATTGATTTATCACGATTAACTAAAAAAATTTTAATTTCTTTATTTATATTATTAATTGATATATTTTTTTTATTAATTATTATTTTTTCATTTTTTAATATCAATGCTTTTCCAAAAGAAATACCCTTTGAAACTGAAACACCAGAAATCATAATATTACCTTTTAATATAAAATAAATATTTATTCAAGATTTTTAATTATATTTAATAAATGATCAAATGCTTTTTGTTCATCATTACCTTTAATTAATATATTTATTTTATCACCTTGTAAAACTCCTAAAGTTTGAATTTTAAAAAGACTTTTAGCATTTACTTTTTTATTATTATATTCTATAATAATTTCAGAATTAAACTTTTTAGCTTCTTTTACTAATTTTGCAGCAGGACGTATATGTAAACCATTTTTGGCGTTTATAAAAATCTCTTTTTTTAACATTTATTTTTTCCTTTTAAATAATTTTAATAAAAATTAATATTAATAATATAATTTTATAAATAAATTAAAAATAATATAAATCCATATTTTAAAAAACAAAATATTAAATTTTATAATTTAAAAGCTGCGCATAAACGCAGCTTTATAATTATTAATTTTAAGTATTATAAATTTATAATAATTATTATTAATTTTTATTTTAATAATATCTTTGTTGATTACTTTAATTGGTTTAATAATACTAATATTATTTTTATTAATTTTAATATTATAATTTTTAATAATATTAATTATTTTTTTACAATTAATTGTACTAAATAAATTACCGTTATTATTATAATTAATATAAAAATTTATAAATAACTTTTTTTTAATTTTATTTTCTTTTATTTTAACATCAAATATATTTTTATTAACTTTTTTTACAATATAATTAGAAGTATTTATATTATATAAAGATTTGCCTTTTGGTATTAATTGATTGCGAGCATAACCTAATTTAACAGTTGTTTTAAATCCTACATTTCCTAATTTTAAAATTTTATCAATTAAAATTATTTTCATATTAAACTCTAAAAATTTTATTTATATTAATATTATTTATGATTATCAATATATGGAAATAAAGATAAATAGCGTGCAAGTTTAATAGCATGAGTTAATTTACGTTGATATTTTGCACTTGTTCCAGTAATTCTACTAGGTATAATTTTACCACTTTCATTAATATAATTTTTAAGTAAATTTATATCTTTATAATCTATATATTTAATATTATTTTTAATAAAAAAACAATTTTTTTTATGTTTAAAATAATTCATTTTATAATCCTAATTATTAATATTTATAATTAAATATTATTTATTAAATAATATTATATTATTTTTTTTTTTAACTCTAAATATAGGAGAATTATCAGTAATTGCTTTTTTAGTACGTATAATTAATTTTCTTATAATAAAATTATTAAATTTTAATTCTTTTTCTAATTCTTTAATTTTTTCCTTAGAAATTTCAATATTTAAAAGAATATAATGAGCTTTATTATTTTTTTTAATTTTATAAGAAAGTTTACGTTTTCCCCAATCTTCTATTCTATAAATTTTACCATTTTTTTTTTTAATATATTCACTATAATATTTAATTATCTCTAATATTTTGTTATTTTTATTTAAATTAAACATAATAACAATTTCATAATGTCTCATAAAAATACCTTTTTTTATATTTTAATAAATAAATATTTAATTTAAACATTTTAATAATTTTGGTAAACCTGAAATTTTATGAATTTTATATATTGGATTTTTATTAAATAATTTATATATATATATACTATTACCTTTTTTATTTCCATATTTATAATATATAATTTTAATTATAATTTTAATTGAAGGAGAATAATTAAATACATTATAAAATTTACGTATTAAATAAATAATTTCCCAATGTTTTTTAGTTAAAAAAATACCTTCATTTTTTGCTAAAAATAATGCAATAATTTCATTCCATTTTTTAAAAATTAATTTTGTCATATATTATTTATTAAGATTTAAATTTTAAATTTAAAATAATTATTTTAATATTATGTTAAAATAATAATATTTAAATATTAAAAAAACACTTGTGTTTTTTAAAAAAAAAATTACTTTGTTATAATATAATTAAATTAAAAATAAAGAAAAAAATTTTATTTTAATATATTAGGAGGAGTGGTTGAGTGGTTTAAAGCAGCGGTCTTGAAAACCGTCAAAGGTTAATATCCTTTCGTGGGTTCGAATCCCACCTCCTCTTAAATAGTTTATTAGTTTAAAATTATTAATTACATATTGAAGTAATTTAAATTATATAAATATATTTTATTATTTATTAAATTATTTAAAAGGAATAATAATTATGAAAAATTATAAAAATACTTTAAATTTACCAAAAACTAAATTTACTATTAAAAATAATTTTAATAATAATGAATCAAATATAATTTCATACTGGAATTTTAAAAATTTATATAAAAAAATTAGAAAATCAAAAAAAAAAAACCCTCTTTTTATATTACATGATGGTCCTTTATATGCAAATGGTAATATACATATAGGACATGCAGTTAATAAAATAATCAAAGATATAATAATTAAATCTAAAAACATGAGTGGTTTTAATGCACCATATATACCAGGTTGGGATTGTCATGGTTTACCAATAGAATTAAAAGTAGAAAATAATAATAAAAACTATAAAAAATTATCAAAATCTAATTTTAGAGAAAAATGTAGAAATTATGCTAATAAACAAGTTATAATTCAAAAAAAAATATTAATAAATTTAGGAATTATAGCAGATTGGAAAAATTCATATTTAACAATGGATTATAAAATACAAGCAAATATTATAAAAGCATTTAAAAAAATAATAAATTCTGGATATTTAATAAATGGTGAAAAACCTATCCATTGGTGTATAAATTGTCAATCTTCGTTATCAGAAGCTGAAATCGATTATTATAATATAAAATCATTTGGAATATATATATTATTTAATTCAATAGAAAATGAAAAAATTTTAAAAAAATTTAAAATTAATTATTATATTAAAAATATTGATTTAGTAATTTGGACAACAACACCTTGGACTTTATTTTCAAATAAAGCTATTGCTATTAATCCTAAATTAACGTATCAACTTATTAAATTTTCAAATAAATATATAATTTTATCAAAATATTCAGTTATTAAGATTATGAAATTATTATACATTAAAAATTGGAAAATAATAAGTAATTGTAAAGGTTTAGATTTAGAATTATTATATTTTAAACATCCTATTATAAATTCTAATATTCCAATTATATTAAGTAATCATGTTATTTTAGATACTGGAAGTGGTGCAGTACATATTGCTCCAGGACATGGAATAGACGATTTTATAATTAGTAAAAAATATTTATTAAATACATTAACCCAAATAAATGAAAATGGTTGTTATAATTTAGGTACTCATATATTATTAGATAAAAAATTAATTTTTAATGTTGATAATATAATAATTAAATTATTAAAACAAAATAAAAATTTATTATATAAAAACAAAATTATACATAAATATCCACATTGTTGGAGACATAAAACAAAAGTTTTTTTAAGAATAACACCACAATGGTTTATTAATTTAGATAAAAAAAATTTACGTGAAAAATTAATTAAAAATATTAAAGAAACAAATTGGATTCCTAAATGGGGCAAAACTCATATGGAAAATATGATTAAAAAAAGACCAAATTGGTGTATTTCAAGACAAAGAATATGGGGAGTTCCTATAACATTATTTGTAAATAAAAAAACTTTAAAAATTCATCCTTATACTAATAAAATAATAGATAAAATAATAAAAATTATTAAAAAAAAGGGTATACAAATATGGTGGGATTTAAATAAAAAAAAAATTTTAGGAATTAATAGTGATGATTATTTTAAAGTAAAAGATATATTAGATGTATGGTTTGACTCTGGTACAACACATTATTCTATAATTAAAAAAAAAAAAGAATATAATAATAAAATATCAGATTTATATATAGAAGGTACAGATCAATATCGTGGATGGTTTATGTCTTCTTTAATAACTTCAAATATTATTAATGGAATTGCACCATATAAAAATGTTATAGCGCACGGTTTTACAATAGATAAAAAAAAAAAAAAAATGTCAAAATCTATTGGTAATATAATAAATCCTATAAATTTAATCAAAAAATTTAGTTGTGATATTTTAAGATTATGGGTAGCGTATACTGATTATACTAAAGAAATAGTAGTTTCTAATAAATCATTAAACAATTCAAAAGAAATTTACAAAAGAATAAGAAATACAATTCGTTTTTTATTATCAAATTTAAATGATTTTAATCCTAATAAAAAAAAAATAAATTTTAAAAAATTAATTATTTTAGATTTATGGGCATTAAATTATACTTTTAAAATTCAAAACAAAATTATAAATTCATATAATAAATATAATTTTAAAAAAGTAATAAAATATTTAATAAAATTTTGTTCTATTAAAATGGGTTCATTTTATTTTGATATTATTAAAGATCGTCAATATACTAATAAAAAAAAAAGTATTAATAGAAAAAGTTGTCAAATAACAATGTTTTATATTTTAGAAGCATTAGTTCGTTGGATATCACCTATTTTATCATTTACTGCAAATGAAGCATGGAATTA
Organism: Candidatus Psyllophila symbiotica; assembly: GCA_030849185.1. Lineage (GTDB taxonomy): Bacteria > Pseudomonadota > Gammaproteobacteria > Enterobacterales > Enterobacteriaceae_A. The sequence continues at coordinate 106,964 of CP102980.1, forward strand.
TTTACCTGGTAAAAGATCAAAATTTATTTTTACTGAAGAATGGTATAATATTTTATTTATAGATTGTAAATCTATACTTATAAACAATATATTTTGGAAAGAATTAATTAAAATAAAAAAAGAAATTAATAAAAAAATCGAAATTTTAAGATTTAAAAAAAAAATAGGTAGTTCATTACAAGCTAATATTATAATTTATGCAAATAAAAAATTAGTAAATTATTTAAAAAAATTTAAAAATGAACTAAAATTTTTTTTTCTTATATCTAATATAAAATTAATTATTTTAAATAAATTAAATAATAAAACAAACTATTTTAAAATAAATATTAATGTATCAAAAGAAAAAAAATGTAATAGATGTTGGAATTATGATAATAATATTTGTAATATATCAAAATATATAGGAATTTGTAATAGATGTATAATTAATATTTTTGGAAAAGGTGAAAAACGTAAATTTATATAATTAATATTTAATAAAATTAATTTATAATAAATTTATATGAATATTTAAGTATTTTTAAAATTTTTAATAATATTTTATAATATAATTATTACTAAAATTATATAATTATTTGGCCCTTTAGCTCAGTTGGTTAGAGCACACGACTCATAATCGTTTGGTCACTGGTTCAATTCCAGTAAGGGCCAAAATTTATATTTTATAATATTTATATAATTAAATATTTATTTTATATAATAATAATTATTTATTTTAAATTAATTAAAAAATTTAAATTATATGAAAAATCAAATAAAAAAAATTAGAAATTTTTCAATAATTGCGCATATAAATCATGGTAAAACAACTTTATCTGATCGTATAATACAAATTTGTGGTGGATTAAATCCAAGAGAAATGACTAATCAAGTTTTAGATACGATGGATTTAGAAAAAGAAAGAGGTATTACAATAAAGGCGCAAAATGTAAGTTTAAAATATAAATCTAAAAACGGTGAAATATATAAAATTAATTTAATTGATACTCCAGGACATATAGATTTTTCTTATGAAGTATATAAATCATTAATAGCATGTGAAGGAGTAATATTATTAATTGATTCAACACAAGGTATAGAAGCACAAACAATTTCAAATTATTATAAAGCAGTTAAAATGAATTTAGATATAATAATAGTTTTAAATAAAATTGATTTATTAACATCTAATATTAAACATGTTTCAAAAGAAATTAAAAATGTTATAGGTTATAAAAAAAAAATAATAAATTGTTCTTCTAAAACCGGTGAAGGTATAATAAATTTATTGGAAAATATTATATCTAATATTTCATATCCCAAAGGAAAAATTGAAAATCCTTTACAAGCTATTATTATTGATTCTTGGTTTGATAATTATCGTGGAATTATTTCAATTATTTGTATTAAAAATGGAATTATAAAAATAGGAGATAAAATAATAATAGTAAATAAAAAAAACATATATAATGTAGAAGATTTAGGGATATTTACACCTAAAAAAAAAAAAAAAAATTTTTTAATTTGCGGTGAAGTTGGTTGGTTAATATATTCAATTAAAAATATAAATGATGCTAAAGTTGGTAATATTATTACTTCATTTTTAAATCCAACTAAAAAAAATTTATATAAATTTAAAGAAATAAAACCTCAAATTTATGCTGCATTATTTCCAACAAATACAATACAATATAAATTATTTAGTAATTCTATAAAAAAATTAAAATTAAATGATAATTCATTTTTTTATGAACCTATAACATCTTCATCATTAGGTTTAGGATTTAGATGTGGTTTTTTAGGTTTATTACATTTAGATATTATTAAAGAACGTTTAGAACGTGAATATAATTTAAATTTAATTATAACTACTCCAAATGTAATTTATGAAATTTATACAAATAATAAAAAAATAATTTATATTGATAATCCTAATAAATTAACTTTTAATGATAAAATTAAAGAATTAAGAGAACCAATTGCAAAATGTAATATATTAACACCAAAAAAATATTTAGGAAAAATAATAAAATTATGTATTCAAAAAAGAGGTATTTTTAAAAAAATAATTTATTATAATAATCAAATTTATTTAATATATGAAATTCCAATGTCAGAAATTATTATTGATTTTTTAAATAAATTAAAATCTATAACTAATGGTTATGCATCTTTAAATTATAATTTTAAATATTATAAAAAATCTGATTTAGTTAAAATTAATATATTAATTAATAAAAAAAAAATTGATGCTATATCTTGGATAATTCATAAAAAAAATTCTTATAATTTTTGTATAAAAATAGTAGAAAAATTTAAAAAAAAAATTCCAAGACAACAATTTGATATATTTATTCAAGCATCTATTAATTCTAATATTATTTATAGTTCCAAAATTAAACAATTTAGAAAAAATGTAATTACTAAATGTTATGGAGGAGATATAAGTAGAAAAAAAAAATTATTAAAAAAACAAAAAATTGGAAAAAAAAAAATGAAAAAATTTAATAATATTACATTAACTAAAGAAATGTTTTTAATATTTTATAAAATTAATAATAAATAATTATAATAATATTATTATTATTTATAAATTTTAATAATTATAAAAATAAAAATTATTTGATTAAATATGAAAAAAATAATATTAAATAAAATACAAAAAAAAATAGGTTATTTTTTTAAAAAAAAAACAATTTTATTACAAGCATTAACTTATAGTAATAAAAATAATAATATTAATAATGAACGATTTGAATTTTTAGGTGATTCAATTCTTAATTTTATAATTTCAAATATTTTATATAAAAAATTTCCATTAATAAATGAGGGTGAAATGAGTAGAATTAGATCAAATTTAATAAATCATAAAATTTTATTTACATTAGCGGTTAAATTTAATTTAATAAAATATATAAAATTAAATTATAAAAAATTAAATAACTTTAATAAAACTTATATATTAACAAATATACTTGAATCATTAATAGGAGGTATTTTTTTAGATAGTAATATTAATACAACTGAACAATTAGTATTAAAATGGTATAATAAAAAAATAAAACTATTAATTAAAAATAAAGACTATAAAACTATTTTACAAGAATTTTTACAAAAAAATCATATTAAATTACCTTATTATTCAATAATTAAAAAAAAAAAAAAAAAATATTTTATTATTAATTGTAAAATTAATTGTTTTAAAAAAAATTTTATTAGTATAGGTAAAACTAAAAGTAATACTGAACAGTATATTGCTAAAAAAATAATTAAAATATTGGAAATTTAATGTTTTTAAAAGAAAAAATTTATGGTTTTGTATCAATAATTGGTAGAACAAATTCTGGTAAATCTACATTATTTAATAAATTGATAGGTAAAAAAATATCAATAACATCAAAAAAAAAAAACACAACAATTAATAATATTTTAGGTATTTATAAAAAAAATTTACATAAAATTATTTATATTGATAATCCTGGATTTATTATAAATAAAAATAATAAAAATATAATAAATTATAATATTAATAATATTAAATATAATATAGATATAATAATTTATATAATCGAAGGAACTATTTTAAAAAACTATGATTTAAAAATTATAAATAATTTTAAAAAAATAAAATGTCCAATTATTGTTATTATAAATAAAATAGATATTATTAAAAAAAAAATTTATTTATTACCATATATAAAATTTTTAAGTAAAAATATAAATTTTAATGAAATTATACCAATTTCAGCAAAATTTAATATTAATATTAACATAATTAAAAAAAAAATTTTTACAATATTATATAAAAAAAATAATTTAAATTATTATTTTTATAATAAATATTCTGAAAATTTTATAATATCAGAAATAATTCGTGAAAAATTAATAAGATTTTTAGGACAAGAATTACCTTATTCTACTAATGTTAAAATTGAAAAAAAATATATTAATAATAATTATTATAATATATTTGTATTAATATTAGTTAAAAAAAAAAGTCAAAAAAAAATAATAATAGGTAAAAACGGTAATAAAATTAAAATAATTAGTATTTATTCAAAAAAAGAAATAGAAAGAAAACTTAAAAAAAAAATAAATTTATTTTTAAAAATAATTATTATATAATTAAAAATTTAAACATTTTAAAATTAAATTTAATTAAGTGTATATTTTGAATAAATTATCTTTTAATATTAATGTTAATGAAAATTTAATAAATAAAAAAAATTTATTTTTAGATTTATTAAGAATAATTTTTATAGTTAAAAAAACAAATGTAAATAGTATAACATTATATATTAAAAAAAACCATATATTTGAAATTGATATAAATATTTTTAAAAAAATAATTAAAAATTATATAAATTTAAAAATAGAAATTTTTGATGAAATGTTAGATATAATTTTGAAAATAAAACCAAAAATTTGTTGTTTTATTTTAAAAAAAAAAAAAAATAATTATAAAAAAAGTTTAAATATTATTAAAAATTTTAATAAAATTTCTATAGCTGTTAATTTATTAAATTATAATAAAATACAAACTTCTTTATTTATAAATCCTGATTTATATCAAATAGATGCAGCGATTAATACAGGAGTAAAATATATAGAATTAAATACAATTATGTATTCAAAATCTAAAAATAATTTAGAAAAAAAATTTCAATTAAATAAAATTAAAAAATCTGTAATTTATGCTAAAAAAAAGGGGTTAATTGTAAACGTTGGAAATAATTTAAATTATGATAATATTAAAAAATTATCAAAAATAAATCAAATTAATGAATTTAATATTGGTAATTCAATTATTAAAGAAGGAATTTATCAAGGTTTAAATAAAGCTATTAAAAAAATGTTATTATTAATAAATACAAAATAATTTTAAAATATACATAAATTATTTAAAAAATACGATTATTTTTAGTTTTAATATTACGTAAATAATATAATTTTGATCTTTTAGAACGATTATTATTTATAATTTTAATTTTATTAATTATATGTGAATGCATTTGAAATACACGCTCAATTCCTTCATTATTAGTAATTTTACGTACTGTAAAAGAACTATTTAAACCCTTATTTTTAATTGATATTATTGTTCCTTTAAATTTTTGGATTCTTTTTTTTTTACCTTCTGTTATCCATATTTTTATTTCTACATAATATCCAGTATTAATTTTAGGTATATTTTTTTTCATTTGTGATTTTTCATATTCTTTAATAATATTTTTCATTTTTATATTTAAGTTATTTATAAATTAAAAATCCATTTAATTTTAATTATTTTTAATTTAATATCAATTTTTTTAATTATTTTATTAATAATAAATGGTATTAATATTTCTTCTTTCTTTTTTTTTATAATTATTATATTATTTAATTTAGTTTCCATAATTTTTTTTATTTTACCTAATTTATAATTATCAAAATTTATTACTATGCATTCTATAATATCTTTATAATAATAATTTATATTTTTAATAATTTTTAGTTTTTTAAAATCAAAATATATATTTTCATTATTAAACAATTTTGTTTGATTTTTTTTTATATTTTTAATTTTAATAATAAAAAAATTTTTTTTTTTAATATAATTTTTAAATGAGATAATTTTCCAATTTTTATTTTTAATATATAAAGGTTTATATTTAAAAATATTTTTTTTTTTTTTTGTAAATGAAAATAATTTAAATAATTTATTATATTTATAATTTTTACATATTTTACCTATTATAATTGGATTTTTAGGTATTTTTTCCATTATTTATTAATATTACTTTTATAAAGTTTAATAATTTTTTTAATACGATATGAAATATTTGCTCCTAAATTTTTCCAATATTTAATACGTTCTTCAGATAAATTTATATTTTTACAATTACAATTTTTAATTGGATTAAAATAACCTATATTTTCTATAAATTTTCCATTATTTGATTTACGTTTATCTATTACTATTATTTGAAAAAATGGTTTATTTTTATTACCAACTCTTTTTAAACAAATTTTTACCATTTATTCCTTTTTAAAAAAATTTATTTTATTTAATAAAAAATTAATAATATATTCTATTTTAATAATTTTTTTATTTTTATTTTTTCTATTTTTATATTCTATAAAACCATTTTTACAATTTATATTATTTATTATTATTAAGTGAGGTATACCAATAAGATCGATATCATTAAATAATTTACCAATATGTTTATTACGATCATCTAAAAGAATATCAATATTTTTTTTTTTAAATTTATTATATATATAAATAGATTTTTTTTTAACAAGTTTAAAATTATTAAAATTTATTGGTAAAATTGAAATTTTAAATGGTGCAATATTATCTGGCCAAATAATTCCTTTTTTATCATAATTTTGTTCTATAATTGCTGCTACTAAACGAGTTATTCCTATTCCATATGATCCCATATTTATTTTTTTTTTAAAATTATTAGAATTAATAATTTTTGAATATTTAGTTCCTATTTGAAATATATGTCCAATTTCTATATTTTTTGAAATTAATAAATTATTTTTAATTTTAAAATTTATAATATTTTTAGTAAAATTATTTAAATTAGCTATATATGGTGATATTAAATTTATGTTCCAATTTAATCCTATTAAAATTTTTTTATTTTTTTTAAATTTAATTATAAAATTTTTTATTTTTATAATATTATAATCTGCAATAATAATTATATTTAAAAAAAATTTTTTAATTGAATATAAACTTTTTTTAAATATATTATTAATTTTTTTTTTACATATATAATTTAATGGTTTATAAATATTTTTTAATTTATAAATTTTAAATGCATTTAAAATTTTATTTTTATTAAATAATAAAGCTATTATTTTATTATTATTTGATTTTATAAATTTTATTTTAACTATATTTTTGTTAAATATATTAAAAATTTTATTTATATTAATAAAATTAATAAATTTTATTATTCTTAATTTTTCAATATTATATTTATTATTATTAATAATTAATTTAATTACTTTAATATTTTTAATATTATTAAAATTATTTATAAAAAATTTTTTATTTTTAAAATTTTTAAATAAACTATAAAATTCATGTGATATATTACCACCAATTGTTCCTGAATTTGCTTTTATAATATAAAAAAATAAATTTAATTTTTTAAAAATTTTAATATAAGTTTTGTATATAATATTATATGTTTTTTTTAAACATTTATTACTATTATGAAAGGAATATGCATCTTTCATAATAAATTCGATTGATCTTATTACTCCATAATTAGGTCTAATTTCATCTCTAAATTTAGTTTTAATTTGATAAAATTTAATTGGTAATTGTTTATAAGAAATAATTTCATTATTTATTATTTTATTAATTATTTCTTCATTAGTTGGACTTAAAATAAATAATTTTTTTTTCCTGTTATAAAATTTTATTAATTCTAATCCATATTTTTGAAAACGTTTACTTTTTTTCCATAAATTTGCTGATTGTATTATAGGTATATTTATTTCAAAAAAATTAATTTTATTTATTTCTTTATATATTATTTTTTTAATATTTTTTAAAATTTTTAAACCTATAGGAAGCCAAACATAAATTCCAGAATTTATTTTACGAATCATTCCGGATTTTAACATTAATTTATAACTTATTAATTCATTATTAATATTATTATTTTTATTAGTATAAAGTAAATATTTACTAGTACGCATAATAACCTTTTTATTTAAAAATATATATTTAATAAATAATTTAATATTAATTAAAATATTTTATTTATAATTATTTATTTATAATTATTTTTGGAATATTTTCATTTTTACGTATAGTCATTATTTCACATCCATTAGATGTTACTAATATTGTATGTTCATATTGTGCTGATAAACTTTTATCTTTTGTTTTAACAGTCCAACCATCTTTTAAAATAAATACTTTATTTTTTCCTAAATTTATTATAGGTTCAATTGTAAAAATCATACCCTTTTTTAAAATAATATTATTATTATTTTTAAAATGTAAAATATTAGGTAATTCATGAAATTTTTTTCCAATTCCATGACCGCAATATTTTTTAACAATAGAATAATTATTTTTAAATTTTATAAATTTTTCAATATTATTACCTATTGTATTTAATTTTATTCCTGGTTTAATTTTATATATAGATAAATATAAACTTTGTTGTGTTATATTACATAATAATTTATTAGAATTTTTAACTTTACCTACTAAAAACATTTTTGAAGTATCACCAAAAAATCCATTTTTTAAAATAGTAACATCGATATTAACTATATCACCATTTTTAAGTTTTTTATTTTTAGGTATTCCATGACATACTGTATCATTTACTGAAATACAAACTGATTTAGGAAAACCTTTATATCCTAAACATGCAGGTATAGCTTTTTGATTATTAATAATATATAAATTACATATTTTATCTAATTTTTTTGTTGTTATACCTGGTATAATATATTTTTTAATCATTTCTAATACTTGTGATGCTAAATAACATGAAGTTCTTATTTTTTTTATTTCATCAAAATTTTTAATTATCATTTTTTATATATTTAAATATTTTATTTTAATTAAATTTATTTAAAATATTATTTTAATTTATAAAAATATTTTTTAAAATTATAAATTAATTATTATTTATTAATTAATTTATAAATATTAAATATTAACATAACATGGAATATATTAATGTTTAAAATATCTATTTATGATATGGTTAAATCAGGAGTGCATTTTGGGCATCAAACTCGATATTGGAATCCTAAAATGAAAAAATTTATATTTGGTATTAAAAATAAAATACATATTATTAACTTAGAAAAAACTTTATTAATGATTAATAAAGCTATGAATGAATTAATTAAAATTACATCATATAATGGAAAAATTTTATTTATTGGTACTAAATTTATTGCATATAAAGCAATTAAAGTATATGCTGAAAATTGTAATCAATTTTACGTTAATCATCGTTGGTTAGGAGGTATGTTAACTAATTGGAAAACTGTTAAAAATTCTATTTTAAAATTAAATAATTTAGAAATTCAATTACAAAATGGTATTTTAGATAAATTAACTAAAAAAGAATCATTATTATATAAAAATAAACTTATAAAATTAAAAAAATCTTTAGATGGAATTAAAAATATGGAAAATTTACCTGATGCTATTTTTGTTATAGATTCAAATTATGAAAAAATTGCAATTAAAGAAGCAAATCAATTAGGAATAAAAGTTTTTTCTATTGTAGATACTAATTCTGATCCTAGAGGTATTGATTATATTATTCCTGGTAATGATGATTCTATTTATGCTATTAAATTTTATTTAAATAATATTACTTTAGCTATTAATGAAGGTATTGCAATATATAGAAGTTTTCATTTAAATATGTAAAAAATTAAAAGGATTTATATGAATAAAATTGATATTAATCTTATTAAAAAAATTAGAAATATTACGGGAGCTAGTTTATTAGATTGTAAAAATATTTTAATTTTAACTAATGGAAATATTAAAAAAGCAATTATTGAAATGAGAAAATTAGGAATATTAAAAATTTTTAAAAAAAAAAAAAAAAAAATTATTAATGGTGTTATAATAGTTAAAAATTTAAATAATTTTGGTATTATTTTAGAAATAAATTGTCAAACTGATTTTGCTGCTAAAAGTTCTGAATTTTTAACTTTTTCAAATAATATTATTAATAATTTACTTAAAAATAATTTTAAATATATTAAAAATATTGAGAAAATAAATTTTTTATATAAAAAAAAAATTGTTGATTTATTTAATAAAATAAACGAAAATGTTAATATCAGACGTATTAATATATTAAAAAAAAATATTATAGAAATTTATAATCATAATAATCGTATTGGTGTTTTAATAAATGCTAAATTTATACAAAAAAAAATACTTAAAAAAATTGCTATGCATATTGCTTCTGAAAAACCTAAATTTATAAATATAGAGAATATTTTTTATAATTTTATTATAAATGAATATAAAATACAAAATATTATAATTAGAAAAAAAAAAGATTTTTTAAAAAAAATATTATTAGGAAAAATTAAAAAATATATTTATAATATAACTTTAATGAATCAAAATTTTATTTTTGATATTTCTAAAAAAATTAAAAATATAATAAATAAAAAAAATTCTATTATTTATAATTTTATATGTTATGAACTTGGTGAGATATTATAAATATTTTAAAATTTATTATAATAAAATAATAAGTATTTTAAATTAATATTAATAATATTAATAATATTAATAATATTAATAATATTATTAATATTATTTAAAATATATTTAAAAGGAATAAAAAAATGTTAGAAAATGTTGTGACTGAAAATAAAAAATTAATGTTAAATGTTTATAATTCATTTAAAAAAAAAATAAATAAAATATTTGTAGGTAGAACTTCAACTAAAATATTAGATGATATTTTAATTAATTGTTATGGTACTAATATTAGTTTAAATAAAGTTTCTCATATAATTTTAATTGATTTTAATACAATTAAAATTAATTTGTTTGATATTTCATTGATTAATATTGTGAAAAATTCAATTATAAAATCAAATTTAAATTTAACAGTTTATATTTTAAATAATGATATAATTATTAATTTACCTCAAATAAATGAAAAACGTCGAAAAGAATTAATTAAAAATGTTCGTTGTGAATCTGAAAATGGTCGAATTTTAATTAGAAAAATACGAAGAGAGTCAAATTTAAAGATAAAAACTATGCATAAAAATAAAATAATAAGTATAGATATTAAAAATAAAATGGAAGAAGATGTTCAAGATGAAACTGATATTTATATTAGAAAAATTAATATAAAATTAATTAAAAAAGAAAAAGAATTACTTTTAATATAATAAACATTTTAATATTTATATAATTAAATTTTAAATATAATAAACATTTTAATATTTATATAATTAAATTTTAAATATAATAAACATTTTAATATTTATATAATTAAATTTTAAATATAATAAACATTTTAATATTTATATAATTAAATTTTAAATATAATAAACATTTTAATATTTATATAATTAAATTTTAAATATAATAAACATTTTGATATTTATATAATTAAATTTTAAATATAATAAACATTTTGATATTTATATAATTAAATTTTAAATATAATAAACATTTTGATATTTATATAATTAAATTTTAAATATAATAAACATTTTAATATTTATATAATTAAATTTTAAATATAATAAACATTTTAATATTTATATAATTAAATTTTAAATATAATAAACATTTTGATATTTATATAATTAAATTTTAAATATAATAAACATTTTGATATTTATATAATTAAATTTTAAATATAATAAACATTTTAATATTTATATAATTAAATTTTAAATATAATAAACATTTTGATATTTATATAATTAAATTTTAAATATAATAAACATTTTAATATTTATATAATTAAATTTTAAATATAATAAACATTTTGATATTTATATAATTAAATTTTAAATATAATAAACATTTTAATATTTATATAAATAAAATAATTTAAGTTTTAATAAATTTATTAATAAATACTATATAATTATTTATATTTATTAAAATAATTTAAGTTTTAATAAATTTATTAATAAATACTATATAATTATTTATATTTATTAAAATAATTTAAGTTTTAATAAATTTATTAATAAATACTATATAATTATTTATATTTATTAAAATAATTTAAGTTTTAATAAATTTATTAATAAATACTATATAATTATTTATATTTATTAAAATAATTTAAGTTTTAATAAATTTATTAATAAATACTATATAATTATTTATATTTATTAAAATAATTTTAAGTTTTAATAAATTTATTAATAAATACTATATAATTATTTATATTTATTAAAATAATTTAAGTTTTAATAAATTTATTAATAAATACTATATAATTATTTATATTTATTAAAATAATTTAAGTTTTAATAAATTTATTAATAAATACTATATAATTATTTATATTTATTAAAATAATTTAAGTTTTAATAAATTTATTAATAAATACTATATAATTATTTATATTTATTAAAATAATTTAAGTTTTAATAAATTTATTAATAAATACTATATAATTATTTATATTTATTAAAATAATTTAAGTTTTAATAAATTTATTAAAAATACTATATAATTATTTATATTTATAAAATAATTTAAGTTTTAATAAATTTATTAATAAATACTATATAATTATTTATATTTATTAAAATAATTTAAGTTTTAATAAATTTATTAATAAATACTATATAATTATTTATATTTATTAAAATAATTTAAGTTTTAATAAATTTATTAATAAATACTATATAATTATTTATATTTATTAAAATAATTTAAGTTTTAATAAATTTATTAATAAATACTATATAATTATTTATATTTATTAAAATAATTTAAGTTTTAATAAATTTATTAATAAATACTATATAATTATTTATATTTATTAAAATAATTTAAGTTTTAATAAATTTATTAATAAATACTATATAATTATTTATATTTATTAAAATAATTTAAGTTTTAATAAATTTATTAATAAATACTATATAATTATTTATATTTATTAAAATAATTTAAGTTTTAATAAATTTATTAATAAATACTATATAATTATTTATATTTATTAAAATAATTTAAGTTTTAATAAATTTATTAATAAATACTATATAATTATTTATATTTATTAAAATAATTTAAGTTTTAATAAATTTATTAATAAATACTATATAATTATTTATATTTATTAAAATAATTTAAGTTTTAATAAATTTATTAATAAATACTATATAATTATTTATATTTATTAAAATAATTTAAGTTTTAATAAATTTATTAATAAATACTATATAATTATTTATATTTATTAAAATAATTTAAGTTTTAATAAATTTATTAATAAATACTATATAATTATTTATATTTATTAAAATAATTTAAGTTTTAATAAATTTATTAATAAATACTATATAATTATTTATATTTATTAAAATAATTTAAGTTTTAATAAATTTATTAATAAATACTATATAATTATTTATATTTATTAAAATAATTTAAGTTTTAATAAATTTATTAATAAATACTATATAATTATTTATATTTATTAAAATAATTTAAGTTTTAATAAATTTATTAATAAATACTATATAATTATTTATATTTATTAAAATAATTTAAGTTTTAATAAATTTATTAATAAATACTATATAATTATTTATATTTATTAAAATAATTTAAGTTTTAATAAATTTATTAATAAATACTATATAATTATTTATATTTATAAAATAATTTAAGTTTTAATAAATTTATTAATAAATACTATATAATTATTTATATTTATTAAAATAATTTAAGTTTTAATAAATTTATTAATAAATACTATATAATTATTTATATTTATTAAAATAATTTAAGTTTTAATAAATTTATTAATAAATACTATATAATTATTTATATTTATTAAAATAATTTAAGTTTTAATAAATTTATTAATAAATACTATATAATTATTTATATTTATTAAAATAATTTAAGTTTTAATAAATTTATTAATAAATACTATATAATTATTTATATTTATTAAAATAATTTAAGTTTTAATAAATTTATTAATAAATACTATATAATTATTTATATTTATTAAAATAATTTAAGTTTTAATAAATTTATTAATAAATACTATATAATTATTTATATTTATTAAAATAATTTAAGTTTTAATAAATTTATTAATAAATACTATATAATTATTTATATTTATTAAAATAATTTAAGTTTTAATAAATTTATTAATAAATACTATATAATTATTTATATTTATTAAAATAATTTAAGTTTTAATAAATTTATTAATAAATACTATATAATTATTTATATTTATAAAATAATTTAAGTTTTAATAAATTTATTAATAAATACTATATAATTATTTATATTTATTAAAATAATTTAAGTTTTAATAAATTTATTAATAAATACTATATAATTATTTATATTTATTAAAATAATTTAAGTTTTAATAAATTTATTAATAAATACTATATAATTATTTTATTTATTAAAATAATTTAAGTTTTAATAAATTTATTAATAAATCTATATAATTATTTATATTTATTAAAATAATTTAGTTTTATAAATTTATTAATAAATCTATATAATTATTTATATTTATTAAATAATTTAAGTTTTAATAATTTATTAATAAATACTATATAATTATTTTATTTATTAAAATAATTTAAGTTTTAATAAATTTATTAATAAATACTATATAATTATTTATATTTATTAAAATATTTAAGTTTTATAAATTTATTAATAAATACTATATAATTATTTATATTTATAAAATATTTAAGTTTTAATAAATTTATTAATAAATACTATATAATTATTTATTTTTTAAAATATTTAAGTTTTAATAAATTTATTAATAAATCTATATATTATTTATATTTATTAAATATTTAAGTTTTAATAAATTTATTAATAAATCTATATAATTATTTATATTTATTAAAATATTTAAGTTTTAATAAATTTATTAATAAATACTATATAATTATTTATATTTATTAAAATAATTTAAGTTTTAATAAATTTATTAATAAATACTATATAATTATTTATATTTATTAAAATAATTTAAGTTTTAATAAATTTATTAATAAATACTATATAATTATTTATATTTATTAAAATAATTTAAGTTTTAATAAATTTATTAATAAATACTATATAATTATTTATATTTATTAAAATAATTTAAGTTTTAATAAATTTATTAATAAATACTATATAATTATTTATATTTATTAAAATAATTTAAGTTTTAATAAATTTATTAATAAATACTATATAATTATTTATATTTATTAAAATAATTTAAGTTTTAATAAATTTATTAATAAATACTATATAATTATTTATATTTATTAAAATAATTTAAGTTTTAATAAATTTATTAATAAATACTATATAATTATTTATATTTATTAAAATAATTTAAGTTTTAATAAATTTATTAATAAATACTATATAATTATTTATATTTATTAAAATAATTTAAGTTTTAATAAATTTATTAATAAATACTATATAATTATTTATATTTATTAAAATAATTTAAGTTTTAATAAATTTATTAATAAATACTATATAATTATTTATATTTATTAAAATAATTTAAGTTTTAATAAATTTATTAATAAATACTATATAATTATTTATATTTATTAAAATAATTTAAGTTTTAATAAATTTATTAATAAATACTATATAATTATTTATATTTATTAAAATAATTTAAGTTTTAATAAATTTATTAATAAATCTATATAATTATTTATATTTATTAAAATAATTTAGTTTTAATAAATTTATTAATAAATACTATATAATTATTTATATTTATTAAAATAATTTTAAGTTTTAATAAATTTATTAATAAATCTATATAATTATTTATATTTATTAAAATAATTTAAGTTTTAATAAATTTATTAATAAATACTATATAATTATTTATATTTATTAAAATAATTTAAGTTTTAATAAATTTATTAATAAATACTATATAATTATTTATATTTATTAAAATAATTTAAGTTTTAATAAATTTATTAATAAATACTATATAATTATTTATATTTATTAAAATAATTTTAAGTTTTAATAAATTTATTAATAAATACTATATAATTATTTATATTTATTAAAATAATTTAAGTTTTAATAAATTTATTAATAAATACTATATAATTATTTATATTTATTAAAATAATTTAAGTTTTAATAAATTTATTAATAAATACTATATAATTATTTATATTTATTAAAATAATTTAAGTTTTAATAAATTTATTA
Source organism: Candidatus Psyllophila symbiotica (assembly GCA_030849185.1). Lineage (GTDB taxonomy): Bacteria > Pseudomonadota > Gammaproteobacteria > Enterobacterales > Enterobacteriaceae_A. The sequence goes on from CP102980.1 coordinate 122,913, forward strand.
ATAAATACTATATAATTATTTATATTTATTAAAATAATTTAAGTTTTAATAAATTTATTAATAAATACTATATAATTATTTATATTTATTAAAATAATTTAAGTTTTAATAAATTTATTAATAAATACTATATAATTATTTATATTTATTAAAATAATTTAAGTTTTAATAAATTTATTAATAAATACTATATAATTATTTATATTTATTAAAATAATTTAAGTTTTAATAAATTTATTAATAAATACTATATAATATTTATATTTTTAAAATAATTTAAGTTTTAATAAATTTATTAATAAATACTATATAATTATTTATATTTATTAAAATAATTTAAGTTTTAATAAATTTATTAATAAATACTATATAATTATTTATATTTATTAAAATAATTTAAGTTTTAATAAATTTATTAATAAATACTATATAATTATTTATATTTATTAAAATAATTTAAGTTTTAATAAATTTATGATTAAAATGATAAAAAATAAATTTGTTCATTTACATATACATAGTGATTATTCTTTTATTGATGGATTGATTAAAATTAATGATTTATTAAAAAAAGCTAAAAAGCTAAATATTTTATGTTTAGCTTTAACAGATTTTAATTGTTTTTTTGGGATTTTAAAATTTTATAAATTTGCATACAAATTAAATATAAAACCTATTATTGGAATTGATTTTAATATTAAAAATATTAATGGAAAAATATCACAATTAACAATTTTAGCTTCTAATAATGAAGGTTATAAAAATTTAAAATTATTAATTACTAAAATTTATGAAAATGGTTATACAAATTTATTAGGACCTTATATTACTTATAATTTACTTAAAAAATATAGAAATGGTTTAATAATATTATCTGGAGGTTATTTTGGTGATATTGGAGAATTTATAATTAATGAAGATTATGATCAAATTAATTATACATTAGATTTTTATCAAAAATATTTTTTTAATAATTATTATTTAGAAATTATTAGAACTAATCGTAAAAATGAAGAAAATTATATAAATAAAATTATTCCAATTGCAGAAATTAGAAATTTACCATTAGTAGCTACAAATGATGTTTGTTTTTTAAATAAAGAAGATTATGATATACATAAAATTCGTTTAAATATGAATAATTTAAGTATTAAAAATTATAGTAATAAACAATTTTTACGTAGTGAAGATGAAATGTGTAAATTATTTAAAGATATTCCTGAAGCTTTAATAAATAGTGTTGAGATATCTAAACGTTGTAATGTTATTATTAATTTGGGTAAGTTTTTTTTACCTATTTTTACTTATAAAAAAATATCATCTTATAAATATTTAAATATTATAACTAAAAAAAATTTAGAAAAAAAAATTAAATATATGTTATATAATAATAAACTTAATATTTTAATAAGATGTAAATATTATAAACGTTTAAATAAAGAACTTAAAGTTATTAATAAAATTAAATTTTCAAATTATTTTTTAATAGTTATGGAATTTATAGAATGGGCTAAAAATAATAAAATAATGGTTGGTCCTGGAAGAGGATCAGGTAGTAGTTCATTGGTTGCTTTTGTATTAAATATTATAGATATAGATCCTGTTAAATATAATTTAATTTTTGAACGTTTTTTAAATTCAGAACGTATATTAATGCCTGATTTTGATATTGATTTTTGTATTGAAAAACGTGACAAAGTTATTAATCATATTAAAGATAAATATGGTCATAAATCAGTAGCGCAAATTATTACATTTGGTACTTTAGCAGCTAGAGCAGCTATTAGAGATGTAGGTAAAGTTTTAGGGTATTCTTATAATTTTATTGATCGTATTGCTAAATTAGTACCAATAGATTTAGGAATAACTTTAAACAAATCTTTTAATTTAGAACCATTATTTTTAAAAATATATCAAGAAAATGTCGAAGCTAAAGTATTAATTGATATTTCTTGTAAATTAGAAGGAATTATTAAAAATATTAGTAAACATGCTGGAGGTATAGTTATATCACCAGGTAAAATTACTAATTTTACTCCTTTATTTTTTGATTCAAAAGGTAAAAACCCATTATCTCAATTTGATAAAATTGATATTGAAAATATTGGTTTAGTGAAATTTGATCTCTTAGGTTTAAAAACATTAACTGTTATAAATTATTCATTAAATATGATAAATTCAAACTTTAGTATTAAAAAAAAAATAAATATTTTAAATTTACCTTTAAATGATAAAAAAAGTTATAATTTATTAAAAGAAGCAAATACTACTGCAGTTTTTCAACTTGAATCAAATGGTATGAAAGATTTAATTAGAAAAATTAAACCTAATTCTTTTAATGATATTGTAGACTTAATAGCGTTATTTAGACCTGGTCCATTAAAATCTGGAATGGTTCAAAATTATATTAATCGTAAACACGGTATCGAAAAAATTTCATATCCAGATATTAAATGGGAACATAAATGTTTAAAACCTATTTTAAAATCTACATATGGTATTATTTTATATCAAGAACAAGTTATTGAAATAGCAAAAATATTATCTAATTATACTTTAGGATCAGCTGATATTTTATTAAGAGCTATGAGTAAAAAAAAAATCAAAAATATGAATAAAGAAAAAAATAATTTTGTAATTGGTGCTATTAAAAAACATTTTAATAAAAAACTTTCAATTAAAATTTTTGAATTATTAAATAAATTTGCTAGTTATGGTTTTAATAAATCACATTCTGTAGCATATTCTATTATTTCTTATCAAACGTTATGGTTAAAAACATATTATCCTTTAGAATTTATGGCTTCAATAATGACTTCGGAAATGCAAAATACTGAAAAATTAGTTAATTTAGTTAATGAATGTAAACGTATGAAATTAAATATTTTACCGCCAAATATTAATAAAAGTTTATATAATTTTAATGTTAATAAAAATAAAAATATTATTTGGGGATTAGGTGCAATTAAAGGATTAGGTGAATCAACAGTAAAATATATTATTAAAATACGTAATAAAAATTTAAAAATTAAAGATTTATTTAATTTTTGTATTTTTATTGATAAAAAAATAATTAATAAAAGAATACTTGAAAAATTAATTTTTTCAGGTTCATTTGATTACACAAAACAAAATCGTTCTTTTTTAAATTATATATTACAGGATATAATTAAAATTACTGAATATTATAAAAAATTTATTAAAATTGGTCAAAAAAGTATGTTTAATATTTTAAAAGATATTCCTAAAGAGATTATAAATAAATATAAAAATTTTATATCTTTACCTCAATCATTAATATTAGAAAAAGAACATGATACACTTGGTTTATATTTAACTGGTCATCCTATAACTCAGTATATTGAAGAAATTAAATATTATACAGGAGGAATACTTTTAAAAGATTTAAATTTAACAAGGAAAAATAATATAAAAATTGTTTCTGGATTAGTAATATATTATAAAATTATATGTACTAAAAATAATAAATATATTTGTATATGTATTTTAGATGATAATACATATAGATTAGAAATTATTTTATTTAATAATGTATTAAAAAAATATAAAAATATTATTAAAAAAAACATTATTTTAATTGTTAGTGGTGAAGTTTTTTTTGATAATTTCAAAAATTTATATAAAATGTATGTATATGAATTATTTAATATTAATACAATTAGAGAACAATATGTTACTAAGTTAATAATATATATAGATATTGATAAAATTAATAGTAAATTATTAAATTATTTATATAAATTATTAGAAAAAAATAAAAATGGTAAAATTCCCTTATGGTTTTATTATAAGGAAAGCAATATAACTTTAAAATTATCTTGTAGTAAACAATGGAATATTAAAATAAATAATTTGTTATTAACTCAATTAAGAGAATATTTTGGATATTCTAATATTAAATTATCTTTTATTAATTAAAAATATATTTTATATTAAAATATATATTTAAAATTTTAATTTATTAAATATTTTAAAATGATCAAATATTAATAATTTTATATGTTTAAATAATAAAATTTTAATTTTATAAAATGTTTAATTATTATTATATTTTAAATATTTATTAAATATTTAATTTATAAATTTTTTATAATATCAAAAAAAAAAAAAAAAAAAAATTTTATAAAAGGAAATTTATTTTAATGAAAAAACATATTAGAATTAAATTAAAATCATTTGATTTTAGAATAATGGAAAAATTAATACTTAAATTTATTAATATTGCTTATAGTACTAAAGCTAAAATTTATGGTCCAATACCTTTACCAATAATTAAAGAAAAATTTACTATTCTTATATCACCTCATGTTGACAAAGATGCTCGTGATCAATATGAAATTTGCACTTATAAAAGATTATTAGGTATTATAACTTCTAATTTTAAAACTATTGAAAAATTAATGAAAATAAAATTAATTTCTGGAATTTTTATTAAAATTAATATTATTTAAAATTTGAATGAATTTAAGGTTAAAATATGATTGGATTAGTAGGTAAAAAAATTGGTATGTCTAGAGTTTTTAAAAAAAATGGTTTTTCAATTCCAATTAGTATTGTTGAAATTAAAAATAATTATATTACTCAAATTAAAAATATTAAAAAAAATAATTATTTTACTATTCAAATTACTACAGGTTATAAAAAAAAATATAATAAATCTGAAAAAGGACATTTCAAAAAATCTGGTTTAATTCCTGGAGAAGGTTTGTGGGAATTTCGTGTTTTTAAAAAAAAAAAATTTAATTTAGGTGAAAAAATTGATTTAAATATTTTTTCAGAAAATCAATTTATTGATATTACTGGAATTTCTAAAGGTAAAGGTTTTTCTGGGACTGTTAAAAGATGGAATTTTAATACTCAAGATAGTACACATGGTAATTCTTTATCACATAGAGTACCAGGTTCAATTGGTCAAAATCAAACTCCTGGTAAAGTATTTAAAGGTAAAAAAATGGCTGGTCATTTAGGAAATCAACGTGTTACAGTGCAAAATTTAAAAATTATTAAAATTGATATTATTAAAAAATTATTATTAATTAAAGGATCTATACCTGGTTCAATTGGTAAAAATATTATAATAAAACCAGCTATTAAAAAGAATGGAGTATAGTTATGGAAATTTTATTAAATGATACTAATAATAGTATAAATATTTCTAAATCTATTTTTAACTGTAAATTTAATAAATTATTAGTTCATCAAGTAATTATATCATTTTTAGTTAATAATCGTAGTGGAAATAAATCTCAAAAAAATAAATCAGAGGTTTCTGGTTCAAATAAAAAACCATGGCGTCAAAAAGGTACTGGGCGTGCTCGTTCTGGTTCTTTAAAAAGTCCTATTTGGCGTTCTGGCGGTGTTACTTTTACTTCTAAATTTAAAAAATATCATCAAAAAATTAATAAAAAAATGTATAGAGGTGCTATAAAATGTATTTTTTCAGAATTAATAAGACAAAAAAGATTAATAGTTTTTAATAATTTTTCAATAAATTCTCCTAAAACTAATGTATTATTAAATAAAATAAAAAATATACCTAAAAAAAAAACTTTAATAATTACTAAAAAAATTGAAAAAAATTTATTTTTATCTTCACGTAATGTTTATAATATTAAAATAAATGATATTAAAAATATTAATATTTTAAATTTAATTAATTCTAATAATATAATAACTACTTTAGAAGTTTTAAAATATTTTGAGAATATTTTATGATTATAAAAAATGAAAAATTAATAAATATTATATATAAAATACATGTATCTGAAAAAGTAAATTTTATAATTAAAAATGGTAACTCAACTGTTTTAAGGGTTATTAAAAAATTTAATAAAAATGAAATTAAAAATGCTGTTCAAAAAATTTTTGGAATTAAAATAAAATCAATTAATACATTATTAGTAAAAGGTAAAAAATTTAGAATTAATAAAAATAATTATGGTTACCATAAAGACTGGAAAAAAGTATATATTACTTTTAAAAATTTAAAATAATATAAAATTATTTAAATATATAAAAAGTTGTTATTTAATAAATAAAATAAAAGGAATGAAAATGATTGTTGTTAATTATAAACCTACATCTCCTGGTATTAGACATGCTAATAAATTAATTAATAAAAGTTTATATAAAGGTAAACCATATAAGTTGTTACTTAAGAAATTAACTAAATCAGGTGGAAGAAATAATTTAGGTCGAATAACTACTAGACATATAGGTGGAGGTCACAAAAAACATTATAGATTGATTGATTATAAACGTAATATTGATTATATTATTGGAAAAGTTAAACGTTTAGAATATGATCCAAATAGATCAGCAAATATTGCATTAATTTTATATAAAAATGGAATAAGTAGATATATTTTAGCTGCAAAAGGAATAAAAATAGGTGATAAAATTGAATCAGGTGAAAAAATAAATATTAAATTAGGTAATTGTCTACCTATTAAAAATATTCCAGTTGGTTCTATTATACATAATGTAGAATTAAAACCTGGTAAAGGTGGTCAATTAATTAGATCTGCAGGTTCATATGCTCAAATTATTGCAATTGATGGTAAATATGTAACAATAAGATTACGTTCTGGTGAAATACGTAAAATTTTTTCTAAATGTCGTGCTACTTTAGGTGCAGTTGGTTTTTCAGAACATATGCTTTCTTTATTAGGAAAAGCTGGTAAATCACGTTGGAGAGGTATAAGACCTACAGTGCGCGGAACAGCTATGAATCCTATTGATCATCCTCATGGTGGTGGAGAAGGTCGTAATTTTGGAAAACATCCTGTTACTCCTTGGGGTATTTCTACTAAAGGTAAAAAAACTCGTATTAATAAACGCACTAATAAATTAATTATACGTTTTAGAAATAAAAATAAATAAGGTAATAATTATGCCAAGATCAATTAAAAAAGGTCCTTATATTGACAAACATTTATTTTTTAAAGTAAAAAAAATATTAAATACCAAAAAGATTAAATCATTTAAAACTTGGTCACGTAGATCTACAATATTTCCTAATATGATAGGATTAACTATTGCTGTTCATAATGGTAGAAAGCATGTTCCAATATTTATAACAGATGAAATGATTGGACATAAATTAGGTGAATTTGTTGTTACACGTATATTTAAAGGTCATACTGCAGATAAAAAAATTAAAAATACTAAAAATACTAAAAATACTAAAAATACTAAAAATACTAAAAATACTAAAAATATTAAAAATACTAAAAATGGAAAAAAAAATGAATAAAGAAATAATTACTAAACATTGTTATGCTAATTCTTCTGCTCAAAAATTGCGTTTAATTTCTAATTTAATTAAAGGTAAAAATGCAATTAAAGCTTTAGAAATTTTAAAATATAATTCTAAAAAAGCATCTAATCTAATTAAAAAAGTATTAAAATCTGCTATTTCTAATTTTAAAATTTATAATATTAATACAAATGTTAAATTATTATATATTAAAAAAATTTTTATAGATGAAGGATCGCGATCTAAACGTATTTTCCCCCGTGCTAAAGGTAAAACAGATTATATTTTAAAACGTACTAGTCATATTAATATAATATTGTCTGATAATTAATTTTGGAGATTTTATATGGGTCAAAAAGTAAATCCGCATGGTGTCAGATTAGGTATTATTAAGTTTTGGAATTCTATATGGTATGCAAATAAAAAAGAATACAATAAAAATTTAAATGATGATTTTAAAATTCGAAGTTTTCTTAAAAAAAAATTAATGAAATTATTTTTATCTAAAATTGTAATTTATAGAAATATTAAATTAATTAAAATTATAATTTATACCTCTAGATCTGATAGTATTATTAAAAATAAAAATGATAATATAGAAATATTGTGTAAAGAAATTAGTAAATTTGTTAATATACCTTCTATAATTAATATATTTGAAATAAAAAAACCAGAAATAGATGCTAAATTAATATCAAATAATATAAAATTTCAATTAGAACATCGTATTATATTCAGACGTATTATTAAAAAATCAGTACAAAATGCTATTAATAATGGTGCTATTGGTATTAAAATTGAATTAAATGGACGAATTGGGGGAGTTGAAATTGCTAGAACTGAATGGCATCGTGAAGGACGTGTGCCTTTGCATACTTTAAGAGCTGATATTGATTATAATACATCTATTGCAAATACAACATATGGAGTAATAGGTATTAAAGTTTGGGTTTTTAAAGGAGAAATATTAGATAATAAATGGTTTTTTAAAAAAAAAATATATGAAATTATTAATAGTAATAATGATGATAATGATGATAATAATGATTAGGAATATAAATGTTACAACCTAAAAGAACTAAATTTAAAAAAACTCAAAAAGGACGTAATAAAGGTTTATCAATAAATAATAATATTAATTTTGGAATGTTTGGTTTAAGATCTATCGAACATGGAAGAATAACTTCTAAACAAATTGAATCAGCACGTAGGTCAATAAATCGTACAATTAAAAAACAAGGTAAAATTTGGATTTGCATATTTCCAGATAAACCTATTACAAAAAAACCTTTAGAAGTAAGAATGGGAAAAGGAAAAGGCAATGTCGAATTTTGGGTTTCATTAATTAAACCAGGTAAAATTCTTTATGAATTAGATGGAGTATCAGAAGAATTAGCACGTAAAGCTTTTGTTCAAGCTTCAAGTAAATTACCCGTGAAAACTATTTTTTCAATAAAAAAGGTTATTTTATGAAATTTAAAAATATTAAAAATAAAACATTAAATGAATTAAATGGTATATTATATATGTTATTATATGAGAAATTTAGTTTGCGTATTAAATTAGGAAATAATCAACTTAAAAAAACACATTTATTAAAAGAAAATCGTAGAGATATTGCACGTATTAAAACTTTAATTATTAATAAAAGAGTATGTAAATGAAAAAAGATAATACATTAAAAGGTATAGTAACTAGTAATAAAATGATAAAATCTATTGTTGTTGTTATTAAACGTAAAATAAAACATACTATTTATAAAAAATTTATTAAAAAAACAACTAAATTTTATGTACATGATGAAAATAATAATTGTAATATTGGTGATTTAGTAGAATTTAAATCAACTACTCCATTATCAAAAAAAAAATTTTGGATATTAGTGAAAATTTTAAAAAAAAATTATTTGAAATAATTTATTTAATTAAAATGTTTTTAAATTACTGGAGTTTAAATGATTCAAGAACAAACTGTTTTAAATGTTGCTGATAATTCAGGAGCTCGTAAAGTAATGTGTATTAAAGTTTTAGGTGGTTCTCGTAGACGTTATGCAAATATTGGTGATATAATAAAAATTTCAATTAAAGAAGCTATTTCTAATAGTAAAGTTAAAAAAGGTGAGGTTTTAAAAGCAGTTATAGTTCGTACAAAAAAAGGAGTTCGACGTTCTGATGGTTCATTGATACGTTTTGATAATAATTCTTGTGTTATTTTAAATAATACAACATTACAACCAATAGGTACGCGTATTTTTGGTCCTGTAACTAGAGAATTACGTAACGAAAAATTTACTAAAATTATTTCTTTAGCACCTGAAGTAATTTAAAAAGAGGTTAAATGGTGAATAAAATTAAAAAAAATGATACTGTTGTTATAATTACCGGAAAAAATAAAGGTAAAAGTGGTAAAATTATAAAAATTATATCTAAAAAAAAAGTAATTATTAAAAATATGAATATATTTAAAAAACATCAAAAATCTGTTCCATCTTTAAATAAAACAGGCGGTATTATTAAAAAAGAATTTCCTATTCATATTTCTAATATTTCTATATTTAATAAATATACTAATAAATCTGATAAAGTTAAAATTACTTTTATTAAAAATAAAAAAGTACGTTTATATAAGTCAAATAATAAAATTATAAAATAATTAATAGGATAAAATGGAAAAATTACAAAATTATTATAAAAAAAAAATTATAAATTTTATGATCAAAAAATTTAATTATACTTCTTTAATGCAAGTTCCTAAAATTATTAAAATTGTTTTAAATATTGGTTTAGGAGAATCAGGTTTTAATAAAAAAAAATTAAATATTGCATTTAATAATTTAACTGTTATATCAGGTCAAAAACCTATAATTACTAAATCTAGAAAATCAATTGCGAGTTTTAAAATAAGACAAAATAATCCAATTGGTTGTATGGTAACTTTAAGAGGTAATAAAATGTGGAATTTTTTAGAAAGATTAATTTTTATTGCTATACCTAGAATTAGAGATTTTAGAGGTTTATCTTTAAATTCTTTTGATGGTTTTGGTAATTATAATATTGGTATAAAAGAACATATTATTTTTCCTGAAATTGATTTTGATCAAATTGATAATATTAATGGTTTAAATATAACAATTGTTTCTAATTCTAAAATTGATAATCAAATTTATAAAATGTTATTGTATTTTAATTTTCCTTTTAAGAAATATAGGTAAATTATGTCAAAAAAATCTCTTAAAATTAGAGAAATTAAAAAAATAAAATTAATAAATAAGTTTTATAATAAAAGAATTAAAATTAAAAAAAAAATTAAAGAAACATTATATTCATTTAAAAAAAAATTAAATTATATTTTTAAATTACAATCTTTACCACGTAATTCAAGTTTATCGAGATATAGTAATCGTTGTGTTAAAACTGGTAGAGTACGTGGATATATTGGTAAATTTGGTTTAAGTAGAATAAAATTAAGAGAATCTGCTATGAGTGGTGATATTCCTGGTTTGAAAAAATCAAGTTGGTAAAAATTTTTTAAATTTGGAGAATATATGAGTATGCACGATCCAATTTCAGATATGTTAACATATATTAGAAATGGACAAAATATTAGAAAAAAAAAAATTATAATGCCGTTCTCTAATATAAAAAACGAAATTTCTAGAGTATTGAAAGACGAAGGTTATATAAAAGATTATAAAAAAGTTATTAGCAATAAAATATATTTAGAAATAATTTTAAAATATTATAATAATAAACCAGTTATAGAAAATATAAAAAGAATTAGTAAATCTAGTTTGCGTGTATATAAAAAAAATAAAGAATTACCTAAAGTTATGAATTGTTTGGGAATTGCAATTATATCTACATCAAAAGGTATAATGTCTGATAGTTTAGCTAGAAAAAATGGTATAGGTGGTGAAATTATATGTTATGTTTATTAATGGAGTAAATATGTCTCGTATCGCTAAAAAATCAATTTTAATACCTAAAAATGTTAAAATAAATATAATTAATAAAATTATTAAGATTAGTGGAAAAAATGGTAAATTAAAACATATTGTTAATAAGAATGTAATTATTAATAAAGAAAAAAATATAATTTTTTTTTCTACTGTCAAAAATAATAAATATTCATGGTCACAAGCAGGTACTGCTAGATCTATAATTAATTCAATGATAATTGGTGTAACTATTGGGTTTTTTAAAAAATTAAAATTATTTGGTGTAGGATATAAAGTTAATATTAAAAATAATAATTTAGTTTTATCTTTAGGTTTTTCACATTTAATAAATTATATTATACCTAATGGTGTTTTTGTGAATTGTTCGAGTAAAAATGAAATTTTATTAAATAGTCCAAATAAACAATTAATTGGTCAAGTTGCTGCAGACATAAGATTATTTCATGTTCCAGATCCTTATAAAGGTAAAGGAATACGTTATGATAATGAAATTATTAAATTAAAAGAAACTAAAAAAAAATAGGATTCAAAAATGTGTAAAAATAAAAAACGTTTAAAACGTGCTAAAAGTATTCGTACTAAAATTAAAAAAAATGTTATTAAATTAGTTGTTTTTCGTACTTCTCATAATATATATGCTCAAATAGTTTGTAATAATAAAACTTTACTATCTGCGTCTACTTTAGAAAAAAATATTAATAAAATTACAAATAATTCTAGCAATAAATATTCTGCTTCTATAATTGGAAATATTATAGCTAAACGTTGTATTGATAAAGGTATTAAAAAAGTTGTTTTTGATAGATCTGGGTATAAATATCATGGAAGAATTAAAGCATTAGCTGAATCTGCTCGTGAATCTGGTTTAATTTTTTAAGGAATTAAATATTGTTTATTGAAGAAAAAAATATTGAATTTAAAGAAAAATTAATTAATATTAATAGAGTTTCTAAAACTGTAAAAGGTGGAAGAGTTTTTAGTTTTACTGCTTTAACAGTTATAGGAAATAAAAAAGGAAAAATAGGTTTTGGTTATGGTAAATCAAAAGAAGTACCTTTAGCAATTAAAAAATCTACTGAAAAAGCTAGACGTAATATAATTAATATTGTTTTAAAAAAAAATACTTTACATCACACTATTACAGGTAAATATACAGGAACATTTGTATTTATGAAACCAGCATCTGAAGGAACTGGTATTATTGCAGGTGGTGCTATGCGTGCTGTTTTAGAGGTTGTTGGTGTTCAAAATGTTTTAGCTAAAATATATGGTTCAACTAATCCAATTAATGTTGTTAAGGCTACTATTAAAGCTTTAATAAATATGAAAACAATAAGATATATTTCTTTGAAGCGTGATAAATTATCTTTAGATTTTTTGAGGTAGTTATAATATGTATAAAATTATTACAATTAAACAAATACGAAGTTCTATAGGTATAAAACCAACTCATAAAGCTACATTGGTTTCATTAGGATTGGGACGTATTAATAAAGTTGTTAAAATTAGAAATACTAAATCTATAAATGGAATGATTAAACTTATTTATTATATGATTAATATTCAGGATTAAAATATGTATTTAAATAAGTTAAATTCATTTAATAATTTTAAAAATAATAAAAAACGCGTAGGTAGAGGAATAGGTTCAGGATTGGGCAAAACTTGTGGTAGAGGGCATAAAGGACAAAAAAGTAGATCTGGAAATACTGTTAAAAGAGGTTTTGAAGGTGGTCAAATGCCTTTGTATAGACGTTTACCTAAATATGGTTTTTTTTCTAAAAAAAAAAGATATATAAAAGAAATACGTTTATATGAATTAAATATAATTAAAGAAAATTATATAAATTTAAATATTTTAAAAAAATATAAATTAGTGAATAATAAAATTAAATTTATTAAAATTATTTTTTCTGGTTCAATTAATAAGTATTTTAAAATTTTTAATTTATTTGTAACAAAAAATGTAAAAATTGATTTTTTTAAAAATATAAAAGGATAAAAATATGGAAAATATATTTAAAGTTTATAAAAATGGAATTTGTCTTTTAAAATCTAAATTTATTTTTCTTATTTGTATTTTAATTATTTTTAGAATTGGTTCATTTATTCCAGTACCAGGAATTAATATTATAAATGATTTTTTTTTAAAAAATAATAATAATAATATATTTGAAATGTTAAATATATTTTCTGGTGGTAGTTTAAGTCATATTTCAATATTTTCTTTAGGTTTAATTCCTTATGTATCAGCATCAATTATCATTCAAATTATTAATTTTATTTATCCTAATTTAATCAAAATTGATAAATATTCATTAAATTATGAAAATAAAATTAATCAGGTTATTCGATATGTTGCTTTTTTTTTTTCAATAATTCAATCTATAATTATATTTATAAACTTTAATAAAATTTATGGGTTTAATAATTTAATTTTTGATAAAAATGTTTTTTTTTATTTAATTATATTAATAAGTTTAATTACTGGTTCTATGATATTAATGTGGTTAGGTGAAGAAATTTCTGAAAAAGGTATTTGTAATGGTATTTCAATAATTATTTGTTTTGGAATATTAGTAGGTTTACCTTCTTCTATAAATTTTGTTTTATTGAATAAATATTTTTATAATTTTGTTTTTTTTAAAATTTTTTTATTTTTAATATTATTATTTTTAATAATTTATTTTATTATTTTTATAGAATGTTCTCAAAGACGTATATTTATAAATTATAAAAATAATTTAAGTAAATGTAAATTTTATATAAATCAAAATATTTATTTACCTATTAAAATAAATATATCTGGTATAACACCTGCAATTTTTTCTTCAAGTATTGTGCTTTTTATAACAAATTTATTATTGTTTTTAATAGAAAAATTTAATAAATTTTTTATAATTAAAAAAATTATTTTTAATTTACAACCTGGTAAAATTCTTTATTTGATTTTATATATTAATTTTATTATGTTTTTTAGTTTTGTAAGTATTCCTGTATTTTTTGATTCTAATAAAACTGCAAATAATTTAAAAAAATCAGGTGGTTTTATATATGGTATACGTCCAGGTATAAAAACTTCTAATTACATCAGTAATATAGTTTTACGTTTAAATAATTTAGGAACATTATATATAATTTTTATATGTTTAATACCTGAAATATTTAATAAAATAATTAAAATTCCATTTTATTTAAGTAGCACTTCAATATTGATTGTAACTTTAGTTATTATGGATTTTATTTCCCAGATACAAATATTATTAATGTCATCTCAATATAATTCTGTTTTTAAAAAAAATAAATTATAAATATTTAATTGTAATAATTTATAAAATGTGAGAATATAATGAAAGTTCGTGCTTCTATTAAAAAAATTTGTAGAAATTGTAAGATAATAAGAAGAAATAGAATAATTCGTGTAGTTTGTAGTTTTTCATTAAAACATAAACAAAGACAGGGTTAATTTTAAATATTTAAGGAGATAAATTGATAAGAATATCAGGAGTTAATATTCCAGAAAATAAACATATATTAATTGCATTGACATCAATTTTTGGTATAGGTAAATCTAGATCTAAAAAAATATGTCTTAAATTTAATATTAATGAAAAAATTAATATTAAACAATTAAATATCAAAACAATTGATTCTATACGTGAATATATTTCAAATTTTTTAGTTGAAGGTGATTTACATAGAGATATTAAATTAAATATTAAAAGACTTATAGATATTAATTGTTATAGAGGTTTGAGACATAGTAATAAATTACCAGTAAGAGGTCAAAGAACTAAAACTAATGCTAGAACTTCAAAAGGTCCACGTAAGATAATTAGAAAATAAGGTTTTTATGATTAATAAAAATATTAATAAAAAAACAAATATTAAAATAAATAAAAAAAAAAATAAAAAAAATGATGTTAAAACAAATTTAAAAACAAATTTAAAAACAAATTTAAAAACAAATTTAAAAACAAATTTAAAAACAAATTTAAAAACAGATTTAAAAACAAATACAAAAACGGATGTTAAAATAGATTCAAAAACTAATAATAATGATGTTATTATTAAAAATAAAAAACAAATTTCAGAAGGTATAGCTCATATATATTCGTCTTTTAATAATACAATTATTACTATTACAGATCTTAAAGGAAATACTTTAGTATCTTCATCTTCTGGTGCTTCTGGATTTAAAGGTTCTAGAAAATCAACTCCGTTTTCAGCGCAAGTTGCTACTGAAAGATGTTCAATTTTGTTAAAAAAATATGGTGTTAAAAATTTACAAATTAAAATAAAAGGTCCTGGTTCTGGTAGAGAATCTACTATAAGATCTTTAAATTCTTTGGGTTTTAATATAATTAGTATTATAGATGTTACCCCAATTCCTCATAATGGTTGTCGTGCTCCTAAAAGACGTCGTGTTTAAATTTTAAGGTATAATATGGCAAAATTTTTAGGCCCTAAATTGAAATTAAGTCGTAGAGAACAATCGGATTTATATTTAAAATCTGGTGTTCGTGATATTAATTTAAAATGTAATATGGAAAAATTACCAGGCCAAATCAATGTACATAAAATACGTTTATCTGATTATGCTTTGCAGTTACGTGAAAAACAAAAAGTGAGACGTATTTATGGTATTTTAGAAAAACAATTTAAAAATTATTATATAAAAGCAAATCGTTTAAAAGGTAGTACTAGTGTTAATTTATTGCGTTTAATAGAACTTAGATTAGATAATATTGTTTATCGTATGGGTTTTAGTTCTACTCGTGCTGAAGCTAAACAATTAATTAGTCATAAATCGATTTTAGTTAATGATAAAGTAGTTAATATTCCTTCTTATCAATTATTATTAAATGATGTAGTTAGAATAAATAAACAATCTATTAATCAAGAACGTATTAAATTAGCTTTTAATATTTTTAAACAAAGAGAAAAATCTGAATGGTTAATTGTTGATCATTCTAAATTTCAAGGATCTTTGTTAAGATTACCTAACCGTTTAGATATATATCCTGATATTAATGAACAATTAATAATTGAGTTATATTCTAAATAATTTTTATTAATTTTTTTTTGGAGGATATTAAAATGTCAAAGTTTTATATAGACTTTTTAAAACCTACTATTAAAAAAGTAGAAAAAATTTCCGATGTTAGTTCAAAGATAACTCTTGAACCCTTAGAAAGGGGATTTGGTCATACGTTTGGTAATGCAATTAGACGTGTTTTGCTTTCATCAATTCCAGGATGTGCGGTTACAGAAATTGAAATAGAAGGAGTATTACATGAATATAGTGTTATAAAAGGTGTTAAAGAAAGTGTATTAGAAATATTATTAAAATTAAAATCTTTAGTTATAAATATTGAAAATAAAAATTCAGTTGTTGTTAATATTAAAAAACATGGTGTTTGTAAATTAACTGGAAAAGATATAATGAATAATAATAAATATGTTAAAATTTTAAATTCTAATTATGTTATTTGTAATTTAACTAGTGTAAAATCAAATATTGCAATAAATATAAAAATTGAAAGAGGTAGAGGTTATTTTCCTGTAATTCAAAGAAAGGGTAGTCAAAAAAAAATAGGTTTAATTTTTTTAGATGTTTGTTTCAATCCTATTAAATATGTTTCTTATAGTGTTAAAACTATTGTTTTTGGAGATAGGGATGATGTTGATAGTTTAACTATTGTAATAGAAACAAATGGAATAATTGATTCAAAATTAGCATTTATTACTTCTTCTACTATTTTAGCAGAACAATTTTCTATTTTTATGGACTTAAGTAGTATTATAAAACCAGAAATAAAATTGGAAAAACCTAAAATTAATCCTATATTATTACGTAATGTTGAAGAATTAGAATTAACTGTTCGTTCTTTAAATTGTTTAAAATCTGAAGCTATACATTATATTGGCGATTTAGTGCAATGTACTGAAGTTGAGCTTTTAAAAACACCTAATTTAGGTAAAAAATCATTGACTGAAATTAAAGAAATATTGAATTCACATGGTTTATCTTTAGGTATGAGAATAGAAAATTGGCCACCTTTTAAAAAACATAAAAAAAAAAATTATTAAAAATTAATTTAATTGGATTTAAATATGAGACACAGAAAAATTGGTAGATTATTTAATAGAAATAGTAGTCATAGAAAATTAATGTTACGTAATATAATTTGTTCTTTAATAAATTATGAAATTATTAAAACAACTTTAGCTAAAGCAAAAGAATTAAGACGTTTTGTAGAACCTATTATTACTATTTCTAAAATAGATATTATTAAAAATAGAAGATTAATATTTTCAAAAATAAGAGATAATAAAATTGTAAGTAAATTATTTAAAAAAATTGGACCTATTTATTTTAATAGACCAGGTGGTTATACACGTATATTTAAATGTGGTTATCGTAATGGAGATAATTCTCCTATGGCATATATAGAATTAGTTAATAGAAATAAAAAAAATATTAAATAATTTTAAATTGTTTTAATAATATTAAATTTTAAATATATTTATTATTATAAATTAAAATTTATGTCCTCTAGGGGATTTGAACCCCTATTGCCGCCGTGAAAGGGCGGTGTCCTACCCTTAGACGAAGAGGACTTTTATTATAATATATTATATATATTAGAATAGTCAAGTAATAATTTTATTATTTTTGATATTTAATAAATTAAAGGAAATTAAAAAAATGAAAAATAATATTCACCCAAAGTATAAAAAAGTTAATTTTAAATGTTCTTGTGGAAATATAATTAAAGTTTTTTCAACAATATATAAAAATACTAATTTAGATATTTGTAATAATTGTCATCCTTTTTATACTGGTTCACAACGTGATGGTTCTTCAGGAGGTAGAATTAATATATTTAATAAACGTTTTAAAAATATTAATAAATAAATTATTTTAATTATAAATTTATAATAAATTTATTTTTAAATTTAAATTATTATTTATTTAATTCATGTAAGGTTTAATTACCTTACATGAATATTATCTTGTATAATATTATAAAATAAATTTATTTAAATCTTCTTTTATAGTTTTTATTTTTATTTTTTTTTTAACATACTTACTGTCTATAATAATTTTTGTGTTTGTTATTTTATTTGCATTATATGAAATTTCTTCCAATAAATTTTCTAGTATAGTATGTAATCTTCTTGCACCTGTATTTTCATAAGTTTTATTTAATATAAACGCAGATTTTGCTATATTATATATACCACATTTTGTAAATTCAATATTTAATCCTTCTGTTAATATTAATTTTTTATACTGTTCTATTAATGAAAATTTAGGTTCTATTAATATTTTTTTAAAATCTTTTATATTTAATGGTTTTAATTTAATTTGTATTGGGAAACGTCCTTGTAATTCTGGTATTAAATCTGAAGGTTTATATGAATGAAAAGCTCCTGATGCAATAAATAAAATATTGTCTGTATTAATATTACCATATTTAGTCAAAACAGTACAACCTTCTACTAAAGATAATAAATCTCTTTGAACCCCTTCTCTTGAAATTTCGAAATTATTATTATAATTTTGACTTCTGCAAATTTTATCTATTTCATCAATAAAAACTATTCCGTTTTGCTCTATGTCATTAATAATTTTTTTTTTATAATTTTTTTTGAATAATTTTAATGTTTCTTCTTTTGTAATAATTTTAATAGCATTTTTAATTTTAATTTCTTTATTTTTTATATTATAAAAATTTTTAAACATTTTTTGTATTTCATTTGTTGTTTTTTTTATATTTGTATAATTTATAATTTCAAAATCTATTTTTTTAAATTTAAAATTAATTTTTATTTTTTTATTATTTAATTCACCATTATGTAATTTTTGTATTAAAATTTTATAAATGAATTTTATATTTTTAATTTTTTTTTTTTTAATAATTTTTTTTATTAAAATATTAATAATTTTTTTTTCAGATATTTTTTTTATTTTTATATTATTGTTTTTTTTTTTAATAATATTGAAAGTAGAATCTGCAAGATCATGAATAATTGAATCAATTTCTTTACCTACATAACCAACTTCTGTGAATTTTGTTGCTTCTACTTTAATAAAAGGTGAATTTGATATTTTAGCTAATCTTCTAGCAATTTCTGTTTTTCCGACTCCAGTTGGTCCAATCATAAGTATGTTTTTTGGTCTTATTTCTTTTTTACTTTTTTTTTTTAAATTAAATATTCTCCAACGATTACGTAATGCAATTGCAATAGCGCGTTTAGCTTTTTTTTGTCCAATTATATATAAATTTAATTTAGATACAATTTCCTGCGGTGTCATTTTTAACATAGTTTTTTCCTTATTTTAATTCTTTAATTATTATATTTTTATTTGTGTATATACAAATGTCACTAGCGATTTTAAGTGATTTTTCTACAATTATACGCGCACTTAATTTTGTATTTTCAAGTAATACACGCGCTGCTGCTAAAGCATATATACCTCCAGAACCAATACCTATTAAATTATGTTCAGGTTTAATAATATCTCCTAAACCAGTTATAATTAATGAATTTGTTTTATTTGCAACAGCTAAAAATGTTTCTAATCTTCTTAAAATTTTATCATCTCTCCAATCTTTAGCAAGATCTATTGCTGCTTTAATTAATTTTCCATTATTAATTTCTAGTTTTTTTTCAAAAATTTCAAATAATTTAAATGAATCTGATATGCTTCCTGCAAAACCAGCTATTATTTTATTATTATACATATATTTTACTTTCTCACAATTTGTTTTAATAATTATATTACCTAATGTTGCTTGTCCATCGCCACCCATTGCTGTTTTGCCGTCTCTACTTACACTTAAAATAGTTGTCATATTTATCCTTAAAATTTATATAAATATTTTATTTTAATATTGCAATATTTGCAATTTTATCAAAAATTTCTTTAATTTTATTTAATATAGTTAAACGATTAATGCATATTTTATTTTCATTAATCATTATCATTATTTTATTAAAAAAAATATTAATATATTTATTAATATTTATAAATTTTTTAAAAATAATTTTATATTTTTTTTTAAAAATTAATTTATTTATTTTTTTTTTTAAAAAAATTATTTTTTTAAATAATTTTATTTCATATTTTTCTTTTAATAAGGATATTTTTATTTTTTTATAAAAAATATTATTTGATTTATATATAATATTTAAAATTCTTTTATTAGAGTTTATTAAATTATATGATTTTTTAAAATTTAGTAAAAATTTGATTGCTTTTAAATGATTATAAAAGTTTAAAATATTTGTAAATTTAAATTTTTTAATAGATTTAATAATTTCTTTTGGATATCCTTTCTTAATATATAAAAAACAAAATCTTTTAAATATAAAATTAATAATATCATTTGCAACATTATTATTATTTATTTTATTTCCATATAATATAATATTTTTTTTAATAATATTTTTTAAATTTAATTTTATCTTTTTTTTAATTATTGTATTTAAGATGTATAATGCATTACGACGTATTTCAAATGGGTCTTTTTTACTTTTAGTAATGTTTCCTATACCAAAAATACCAACTAAAAAATCTATTTTATTAGAAATTAATAATAATGATGATAATAATAATTTTTTTTTAATTTTATTATTTAAAAAATTTTTTTTTTTTTTTTTATTTAAAGAAATGGAAATAATTTCTGATTCTTTATAATAATGCGAATAATACATTCCTATTATTCCATGAAGTTTGGGGAATTCAATTACTATATTTTTAATTAAATCACATTTTGAAATTAAATTTAAACGTATTGAATAATTAATATTTTTTTTATTTATATGTGATAGTAAAATAGATATAATTATAATTCTAAAAATTTTTTCATATAATGTTCCTATTTTTTCTTGAAATATTATTTGTTTTAATTTTTTTAAATTGTTTTCTAGAGATTTTTTACAATCTTTTTTAAAAAAATTTTCTATATCTTTAAGGCGATAATTTAATAGTCTTTCATTATCTTTAATAATAATATTTGAATTTATTGTTTTAATATTTAAAATTAAAATAAATTTAGGTAGTATAATTTTTTTATAATTATAAATTGGAAATATTTTTTGATATTTTTTCATAATATAAATAATAGGTTCTAAAGGATATTTTAAAAATTGTTTTTTAAAATTTCCAATTAAAATTACTGGCCATTCTACTAATGATGTTAATTCATTTAAAAGTTTTTTATCTAAATCAATAATACCTATTTTTTTTTTAATTTTAAAAATTGACTTTTTAATAATTAAAGATTTTCTTATATTATAATTTGCAATAACTTTACATTTTAAAAATAAAATATCTGGATAATCATTTGCATTTTTAATAAGTATTTTTTTAATACCCATAAAATGATGACCATAAATTTTTCTTGTTGATTTTATTCCTAAAATAGAAACAGGGATTAATTTATTATTTAGTAAAATAACAATATTTCTAATTGGACGTATAAAAAGTATTTTTTTATTATTCCATTTCATTTTTTTAAAATTATTTAGTTTATTTAATGAATTATTAATTATTTTTATTATTTTTTTTTTAAATAATTTTATTATTGATTTTTTTTTAATAATTGAATTATTATATAAAAATTTTTTTTTGTTAAATTTTAGTATATTTAAGTTATTTATTTTAATTGCTAAACGTCGTGATGTTGCAAACCAATTAATTTTATAATAATTTATTTTATATTTATTTAATTCAATAATAAAATTATAAAATAATGATTTTGCAATTAAAACAAGAGATTTATGTGGTAAATCTTCGGTTCCGATTTCTATTAAAAAATTAAATTTTATCATTTTTAAAATTTTTATTTTGTAAATATTATAAATTATTTTAAATAAAATTTACTATATAAATTAGCAATTTTTTTGCTTAATGCTCTAATATTAAGAATATATCTTTGTCTTTCTGTTGATGATATCGCTTTTCTTGAATCTAAAATATTAAATATATGAATAGTTTTTAAAATATATTCATAAGCTGGTATTATAAGTGGTTTTTTTAATTTTAGTATTTTTTTTGCTTCTATTTTATATTCTTTAAAGCAATTAAAAAGAAAATTAATATTAGCGTATTTAAAATTATATCTAGAATATTCTAATTCATTATTATAAAACATATCACCATAAGTTGTTTTTTTAAATTTATTATTGTCCCAAATAATATCGTAGATGTTATATTTTTTTTGCATATACATTGCTATTCTTTCTAAACCATAAGTAATTTCAACAGTTATGGGAAAACATTCTATACCTCCCATTTGTTGAAAATATGTTATTTGTGATATTTCTAATCCATTTAACCATATTTCCCAACCTAATCCTGAAGCTCCTAATGTAGGGTTTTCCCAATTATCTTCAATAAAACGTATATCATATGTTTTAATATTTAAACCTAATATATTTAGTGAATTTAAATATAATTCTTGTACATTATTTGGCGGTGGTTTTATAATTACTTGTAATTGAAAATATCTTTGTAAACGATAAGCGTTTTTACTATAACGTCCATCAGAAGGTCTACGTGATGGTTGTATATAAACTGCTGATATAGGTTTTGAACCTAAAGAATTAAAAAAAGTCATTGGATGTGTTGTTGCTGCCCCAACTTCTAACTCTAAAGGTTGAATTACAATACATCCTTTTTTATACCAATAATTTTTTAATGTTAATATTAAATTTTGAAATGTGGGATTTTTCATTTTAAAATTTATTTATTAAAATAACGATTTATGTTTATTATTTTATATATTTATTAATTTTAATAAAGATAAATAATAATTTAATTTTAATAATTTATTAATAATTTTTTATATAAACACTTTGAAAAAATATAAACATATATCAGTTTTATTAAATGAATCAATAGAAAATTTAAAAATAAAAAGTGATGGTATTTATATTGACTCAACATTTGGTTGCGGAGGTCATTCTAAAATAATTTTATCTAAATTAGGTAAAAAAGGTAAATTATTTTCATTAGATAGAGATCCAGAATCAATAAATATTGCTAATAATATAAAGGATTCTCGTTTTAAAATTTTAAATTTGAATTTTTCAAATTTATATAAAATTAATTTAAACGGTAAAATTAATGGTATTTTATTTGATTTAGGACTGTCTTCTATTCAATTAGATAATCCTAATCGTGGTTTTTCGTTTATTAATGATGGAATTTTAGATATGCGTATGAATCAAAAAATAGGAAACAGTGCAATTGATTGGCTTAATAATTCTAATATTAAAGAAATGTGTCATGTGTTTAAAAAATTTGGAGAAGAACGTTTTTCAAAACGTATATCTAAAGCTATTTATAAATATAATAAAATTAAACCAATAACTAGAACTAAGGAGTTATCTAATTTGGTAAAATTAAATTGTAGTAAATTTTATGACACTAAACATCCTGCTACTCGTATTTTTCAAGCAATACGTATTTATATTAATAATGAAATTGAAGAAATTAAAAATGGATTAAAACATTCTTTAAAATTACTTTCTAGTAAAGGTAGATTATGTATTATTAGTTTTCATTCTTTAGAAGATAGAGTTGTTAAAAATTTTATAAAATTTAATTCATCTAAATTTAAATCATTAGGAAAAATTAAACCTTCATTAATTGAAATAAAAAAAAATATTCGTGCTAGAAGCGCAATTTTAAGAATTGCTGAAAAAATTTAAATATATTAAAATTATTTATTTAATAATTATATTTTATTATTAATTTTTTATAATTTTTTTAAAATATGATATATAAACTAATTAAAAAAATATTTAATAATAAAAATTATGAATTCAAAAATATTTATAAAATTGTTAAAAAAATAAATGATTTAGAACCTTATATTAAAAAATTATCAAATATTAAAATTAAAAAATATACCAAAAAGTTTAAAAATAGATTAAAAAAAGGCGAAACTTTATATAATATATTACCAGAGGCTTTTTCAGTTGTACGTGAGACAAGCAAAAGAGTATTTGGTATGCGTCATTTTAATGTTCAATTATTAGGTGGTATTGTACTTAATAACAGATGTATTGCTGAAATGAAAACTGGTGAAGGTAAAACTTTAACTTCAACATTGTCAATTTATTTAAATGCTTTAGAAGGTATAGGTGTTCATGTAATAACTGTAAATGATTATTTAGCAAAAAGAGATGCTGAAAATAATAAATATATATTTGAGTTTTTAGGGTTAAAAGTTGGAATAAATTTACCTGAAATGTCTATTATTGAGAAAAAAAAATCATATTTAGCTGATATTACATATGGTACTAATAATGAATTTGGTTTTGATTATTTACGTGATAATATGATATTTAATAAAGAATTAAAAGTGCAAAGATTATTAAATTATGCATTAATAGATGAAGTAGATTCAATATTAATTGATGAATCAAGAACTCCTTTGATAATATCTTCTAGTTCTAAGAATATTTCAAATATATATTTTAAAATAAATAAAATTATATCTATTTTAGTTAAACAAAAAACAAAAAATTTAAATGAAAATAAAAATTTTTATATTGATTTTAAAAACAAACAAATTTATTTATCAGAAAAAGGTTTAATATTAATTGAAAAAATATTTATTAAAAATAATTTAATTAAAAAAAAAAAATTACTTTACTCTTCAGAGAATATTTATTTAATACATCATATTAATAATGCATTACGTGCACATATTTTATTTAAACGAGATGTAGACTATATTTTAAAAAATAAAAAAATTGTAATTGTTGATGAACATACTGGGAGAATTATGAATAATAGAAGATGGTCAGATGGTTTGCATCAAGCTATTGAAGCTAAAGAAAATGTTCCAATTAATAATGAAAATCAAATTTTATCTACTATTACTTTGCAAAAATATTTTCTTTTATATAAAAAAATATCTGGAATGACTGGCACAGCATATTCTGAATTTAATGAATTTAAAGAAATATATAATTTAAAAACTATTATTATACCTTCAAATTGTAAAAATATTAGAAAAGATTTTTCTGATAGAATTTATATATCAGAAAAAGAAAAATTTAAAGCTATTATAAAAGAAATTAAGAAATATAATTTAAAAGGTCAACCTTTATTAATAGGAACAATATCTATTGAGAAATCTGAAATTTTATCTAAAAAATTAAGTAAACTTAATATTAGTCATAAAGTTTTAAATGCTAAATTTCATTTAATAGAATCTAAAATTATTTCTAAAGCTGGTGAAATAGGTTCTATTACTATTGCAACAAATATGGCTGGTAGAGGTACAGATATTATTTTAGGTGGTAAGTTTAATATTAAAAATAATATTTTAAATAATCAAGAAAATCGAAAATTGTGGAAAAAAAAACATGATATTATATCTAATATAGGTGGTTTACATATTATTGGTTCTGAACGACACGAATCTAGGCGTATTGATAATCAATTGATAGGTCGATCCGGTAGACAAGGAGATCCTGGTTCAACTAGGTTTTATTTATCATTAGAAGATACAATTATACAAATGTTTACTTTATATAATATTTCAAAAATAATATATAAATTTGGTTTTAAATCAAATGAAGTAATTGAAAATAATTTTATTACAAAATTAATTAAAAATGCTCAAAAAAAAATTGAAATTAGAAATTTTGAAATTCGTAAACAATTAATAAAATATGATAATATTATCAATAATATTAGAGATATTTTTTATATTCAAAGGAATAATATATTAAATAGTTTTAAAGTTAAAAAAATAATTTGTAATATTAGAAAATATGTAATTAAATCTATAATTAATCAAAATGTTAATAAATTTTTTTTAATTACAAAAATAAATTATATTAATTTAGAAAATTTTTTTAAAAATGAATTTTGTTTAAATTTTTATATTTTTAAATTATTTAATAATAACAAAATTGCTATCAAAGTATTGTTTAAATATATTTTAATAATTTTTAAAATTAGTTATTTTAAAAAAGAAAAATTTATTGGTTTTAAAAATATTAGAAATATTGAAAAATATATAATGTTAAAAACATTAGATTTATTATGGAAAGAATATTTATATTTTATAGATAGATTAAGAAAAAGTATATATTTTTGTATTTATATTCAAAAAAATCCTGAACAAGAATATAAACGTGAATCTTTTAATATTTTTTGTAATATGATGGAAATATTTAAATACGAAATAATTTATATAATTACTACAATTTTTTTTAAGATATAAATATATAAAAATTATTTGAAATTAATTTTAATTTGTTTTAAAAATTTATTAGTATTAGTAATTTATAAATAATTTTTATTATTTAAATTAATATTGTAAATTATATATTTTATTTTAAATAATTAAAATTTTTGTTTTTCATAAAAATTTTTTAAATATAAAATTATATTTTTTTGTCCAGCTCTTATAATTTTTCTAGGATCATAATAATTTTTATTAGGGTTATTTATACCTTTTGGATTACCTAATTGTGTTTGTAGAAAATTTTTATTTTTTTTATAATATTTTAATATTCCAAACCAATTCGCCCATTGTATATCTGTATCAATATTTATTTTTACAACACCGTATTTAATAGATTCCTTTATATCTTTATTAAGTGAACCTGAACCTCCATGAAATACAAAATTTATGTTATTTTTAGGTAAATTAAATTTATTAGAAATATATTTCTGAGTATCTCTTAAAATGGTAGGTTTTAATTTTACGTTACCTGTTTTATATACTCCATGTACATTCCCAAAAGCTGCGGCTATTGTTAAATTTTTACTTATTATTTTAAGTTTTTCATAAACATAAGAAACAATCTCAGGTTTTGTGTAGAAATTTGAACTTGTTAAATTATTATTATTTATTCCATCTTCTTCTCCTCCAGTGCATCCTAATTCAATTTCTAATGTTAAATTTATTTTTTTCATTCGTTTTAAATATTTACTGCATATTTTAATATTATTTTCAATAGTCTCTTTTGATAAATCAATCATATGTGATGAGAATAATGGTTTTTTATTTATATGGAAAAATTTTTCATTTTCATATAAAAGACCATCAAGCCATGGTAGTATTTCTTTATAACAATGGTCAGTATGTAACATTACATTAGCTCCATAATATTTTGCCATTTTATGAACATATTTTGCAGCTGAAACTGCTCCTAAAATCGCTGCTTCAGTTGTTTTTCTTTTTTTAAGCAATCCTTCTCCAGCAATAAAAGCTGCGCCTCTATATGAAAATTGAATAATAATAGGTAATTTTAATTTTGCTGAAGCTTCTAAAATAGAATTAATATAATCTATTCCTACGCAATTTATCGCTGGTATTGCAAATTGGTTTTTTTTAGCAAATTCGAATATTTTTTGAACATTATCACCTAATATTACTCCATTTTTAAATTTTTTTTTTTCCATAATATACCCTCTAAAATTTATTATTTTAAAATTAATTTAAAATATTTAAATTATTAATATTTATTTTTATTTTAAATATATATATAGTTATTAATTTTTGTAAAATAATTAAATATTTAATATAAATTTTTTATATTTAATAAAATTAAGTTTATTATAAAATATTTATTTAAAATTAAATATTGTAATGTTATTTTTTTAAATATTTAATAAATAATATTTATATTTTAATATTTTAAATCATATTATTTGAATAATTTTTAATTATTTTTTTTTTTGTTTTTTTTATTATATTATTTATTGTAAAACCGAATTTTTTAAATAATTTTTCAGCTGGACCTGATTCACCAAAAGTTTTCATACCTATAATAGTTCCGTTTAATCCTACATATTTAAACCAAAAATCTGATGAACTTGCTTCTATTGCAATACGATTTTTAATTATTTTTGGTAATATTTTTTCTTTATATTTTTTTTTTTGAATATCAAAAATATTTGTTGAAGGCATTGAAATTACTCTAGTATATATTTTTATTGTTTTTAATTTTTTTGATGCTTTTATTGTTATATTTAATTCTGATCCAGTAGTAATAAATATTATATCAGGAAAATTATTATAATCTTTTATTATATATCCTCCTTTGTTAATATTATTTATTTGATATAAGTTACGTTGTTGTTGTATTACATTTTGACGTGTTAAAATTATTGAAGTTGGGCCATTATTTCTAGTTATAGCATTTTTCCAAGCAACTGCAGTTTCAACTTGATCGCAAGGTCTCCAAATATTCATATTAGGAATTATACGTAGATTTGATAAAGTTTCTATAGGTTGATGCGTTGGTCCATCTTCTCCTAATCCTATAGAGTCATGGGTATATATAAATATTGAATGTATTTTCATTAATGATGCCATTCTTATAGCGTTATGTGCATATTCAAAAAATATCAAAAATGTAGCAGAATATGGTAATAAAGCTCCATGTAATGATATTCCATTAGTTATTGCACTCATACCAAACTCACGTACTCCATAATGAATATAATTACCGTGATTATTTTTATTAAAAGATTTAGATCCAGACCAATTACTTAAATTACTAGGTGTTAAATCAGCTGACCCTCCTATTAATTCAGGTAATATTTTCCCTAAAATTTCTAAAGTTTCTTGTGATGCTTTTCTAGTAGCAATATTTTTATTTAAAATTTGTGTTTTTTTAATAAATTTATTTATTTTTTTATCGAAAATTTTAGGTAATTTATTTTCTATTCTTCTTTTAAATTCATTATATAATTTGGGATATTTTTTGCTATATTTTTTAATAAGTATATTCCATTTATTTTCTTTTTTATTTCCTTTTTTTTTAGCATTCCATTTTAAATAAATATTTTTTGGAATTGTAAATTCCGGGTATTTCCATTTTAATAATAAACGAGTTGCTTTAATTTCATTTGTACCTAATGGTGTTCCATGTATATCATTTGTACCAGATTTATTAGGTGAACCATATCCTATAATAGTTTTACAAATAATTAATGTTGGTTTATCTATTGATTTGTGAGCTTTTTTTATTGCTTTTTTAATTTCATTATTATTATGACCATTTATATTTTCAATAACATTCCAATTATATGATTTAAAACGTTTTGCTACATTTTCGTTGAACCATTCTTTAACATTTCCATCAATTGATATATTATTATCATCATAAAAAGCTATTATTTTATTTAATTTTAATGTACCAGCTAAAGAGCATACTTCATGTGAAATACCTTCCATAAGACATCCGTCTCCTATAAATACATAAGTTTTGTGATCAATTATATTATATTTTGGTTTATTAAATTGTTTAGATAATATACGTTCAGCTATAGCTAAGCCTATTGAATTTGCTAAACCTTGACCTAAAGGACCTGTAGTTGTTTCAATACCGTTTAAATTTTTATTATATTCTGGATGACCTGGAGTTTTAGAGTTTAATTGTCTAAAATTTTTAATATCATTTATTGTTATATTATATCCTGTAAGATGTAATATACTATATAATAAAATTGAACCATGACCATTAGATAAAACAAATCTATCACGATTAAACCATAATGGATTATCTGGGTTATGATTAATGAAATTACGCCATAAAACTTCTGCAATATCTGCCATTCCCATAGGCATTCCTGGATGTCCTGAGTTTGCTTTTTGGATTGCATCAATACTTAAAATTCTAATTGCATTAGATAATTCTTTATGATTTGCCATTTTTTTTCCAAAATATTTAATATTTTAAATTATTTATTAATATTATACAATATTTAATTAATTTTTATTTTTATTAAAATATTTATTAATATAATACATGTTAATTATTATTATAAATTAAATAATAATATAATAAAATAATATTTGTTTTATAAAAATATAAAATATATAATTTAATATATGTTTATAAAATTATTTAATAAGGCGCATTAGCACCTTATTAAAAATATTTATTGGATTTATATTTAAATTTATTTATAATTAAAACGGTAGATCATCTTCAAAATTTATTTTTTTTTCATCTATGTTTTCAATAATATTGTTTTTATTATTTTTTAAATTTTTTTTGTTTTTAATTTCATTATTTTGTTTATATCCTAACATTAACATTACACCTCCAATTTTTACCACAATCTCAGTTACATATTTTTCAATATTATTTTTATCTACCCATTTTCTTGTTTGTAATGCTCCCTCTATATATACTTGTGAGCCTTTTTTAAGATATTCACCTGCAATTTCTGCTAATTTACCAAATATTACAATTTTATGCCATTCAATTTTTTCTTTTTGTTCGTTTGTAATTTTATCTTTCCAAATTTCAGATGTAGCAATATCAAAATTTGCTACTGCGTTTCCGTTAGACATATATCTAACTTTAGGGTCTTTTCCTAAATATCCGATTAAAATTACTTTATTTATTCCTTTTGTTGACATTAATTATGTCCTATAAAATTAAATAATTTTAAATTTATTTAAGTGTAATAATATTAAATTTATTATATTTATTGCAGATATTAATTATTTTAAAATTAATAATTAATAATATTTTTAATATCTTAAAATTTTAAATATTAAATATTTTATTAAATTTTTATTGTCAATATATATTTAGGTTTATAGATTTTTTAAATTATTATAATTTATGAATTTTTAATTATATAATTTTTTTAGTTTTATTGATTTGTGAATTTTTAATAGAATATTATAAAGATTTTTATAAAATTTGATTTTTAATATTTTTCGTTTTAATATAAACATTATATTAATATTATTAAATTGTTGTTATTTTAAATTTTTTCTATATGTTTTATTTTTTTATTTATATTAATATTTATAAAATTTAAATTATTATATAAATTATATTTAACTTTGTATAATAAATAAGTTTAATATTTTTTATATAGAAATTTTTATATTTTATTGTTTTGTTGATTTTTTAATATTCGGATAATTTTTAAATAATAATAATATATTAATAATTAAATTTAATTTATGAAGTTTTTAAAATTTTTATTTTTATTATTTTTAATTATACTATAAAAATAATATTTTAGTAATCTATATTAGATATATTAATATATTAGATAGTTAAATTAAATAGTTAATTTTAAATTATTTATTATATTTATTGATTATAAATTTTTTGTATATAGATATTTTATAATATTTTAATACTTTATATTATTTTATTTATTATGGTATTATTTTTATTTAATGTTAATTATAAATTTATTTTGAATTTTTTAAAATATAAAATTTTTAATTATTTTATTATAATTTGTTTTTATTTATATTATTTAATTAATTATAAATATTTAATAATACATAAATATAACTATGTTTTGATATTTAATTTTAAATATTTTTTTAAGAATAAATATTTAATATATTTAAATTATATATTTAAGTAGATTTATTATATTTAATTATATTTTTATATTTTATTTTATTAATAATATAAACTTTTTAAAATTAAAAATATTTATACGTTATGTCAATAGAAATTTTTTTATTTTTTAATTTTTTTAAATTTATTAATTAATAATGAAAAATTAAATTTAAATTTAAATTTAAATTTTATGTTTTATGGTTTTATTATTATTTAATTTAAAAAGATGGTTTTATGTATTTAGTATATTATATTAAAAATTTATTATTAAGAATACTCTATAATTAATATTATTACAAGTAGAAAATTTTAATAAATTTTTTATTTTTGTGTAGTTTTAAATATTCTGAAAATATCTTTTTAATTTTAATTTTAATTTTAATTTTAATTTTAATTTTAATTTTAATTTTAATTTTAATTTTAATTTTAATTTTAATTTTAATTTTTATAGATATTTATGTGTTTTTATATTTTATATTACTAATTTGATTAATATCAATAGTATAATTATAATATTTGATTTAATTAAAATAAGTTTTTTATATTATATTTAATAAATTTTTAGCATTAGATTTTGTTAATTTAGTAAATAATTAATAATTTAATATTTTAAATTTAATTATAAGTTTAATTACTTTTTTTTGAAATTTAAATTATTATGATCATCATTAATATCATTAATATTATTAATATATTGTTTTTGTTTATAATATTTTACATTTTGAAAAATATAATTATGTAATTTTATTATTATAATTAATTTAAAATTATGTTTTTTATTTTTAAGAGTTTAATAATTATAATAATTTATAAATATAATATAACAAAAAATTTTTTTTTAATAAATTATTATTATATTTTTAAAATTTGATATATTTAATGTGTAATATAAATATTTTTATAGTTTAAATATTTAAAATTAGTTTTTTTTTTAAAATTTATTTTATATTAATTTATTTGATTGATAATTTTATAATTTTATAATTTTATTAATTATAATTAATATTAATATTTTTTTCTGTAAATATTAATGTTTTTGATTTAAATGTGAATTTTTTATTTAAAATAATTATAGTTATTTTATATTATTTTAATTAATTTTTAATTTTAATTGCTTTTTATAAATAATAATTTTTTATTTTTTTAAATATTTAAAATTTATATTATGTTTTAATAATAAATTATATTTTATAATTACAATATTTTGTTAATATTTATAATTTATTAAAGTATTATATTATATATATTTATTTTTAGTTATTAGATTGGTAAAATAGTGTTTTATTTTTATAATTAATTTGTGGTTTTTATTTTAAAATAAATAGATTTATATTTTTTAATTTTATTATTTTTAATTTTGTTAAATAAATTATTAAATTATTGAATTATTTATTTATTATGTATTATTTAATTTGAACTAATATATTTATTTATATATATTTAAGTTTTAAGTTTTAAATTTTTTATTTATTAATAATTATATAAAATTACATTTATTTTTAAATAATTTATATTTTTAATTTTTAATAATTCTGTATATTAATGTTTAGTGTGTATTAAAGTAATTTTTATTAATATTGTTGTTGTTAAAATTATTAATTATTTGATTTTTAGAATTATTAATAATTTAAAAATTAATTTTTAACGTAATTTCTTAAAAATATATTTTTAAAATTTTATTTTTAAATATCACTTAATTTTTTAAAAATAATATTATTAAAATTTAGTTAATTATATAAATTAAATATTAAATAATGTTTTTAAATATTATAAATTTATTTTTAAATTTAAAATATTTATTAATATATAATTTAATGATGTTACCTATTTATATGGATTATTCTGCTACGTCGCCTGTAGATAAACGTGTTGTTTTTAAAATGATGAAATATTTAATGTTAAATGGTAATTTTGGAAATCCTTCTTCAAGGTCTCATTATTTTGGATGGAGAGCTGAAGAAAGTGTTAATTATTATAGAAAAAAAATTGCAAAATTAATTAATGTTAATTTTAAAGAAATTATTTTTACTTCTGGAGCTACTGAATCAATAAATTTAGCAATAAAAGGTGTTGCTAGTTTTTATAAAAAAAGAGGTAAACATATTATAACTTGTAAAACTGAACATAAATCAGTTTTAGATAGTTGTAGGTATTTAGAAAAAAAAGGTTTTAATATAAGTTATATAAAACCAGAAATTAATGGAATTATAAATATTAAAACAATTTTAGATAATATAAATTGTGAAACTATTTTAATTTCTATTATGCATGTTAACAACGAAATTGGTATAATACAAAATATTAAGAAAATCAGTAAATTATGTTTTAAAAAAAAAATTTTTTTTCATGTTGATGCTACTCAAAGTATTGGAAAAACATTTATTAATTTTCAAAAAATAAAAACAAATTTAGTATCTTTTTCTGCGCACAAAATATATGGTCCTAAAGGAATTGGTGTGTTATATATTAATAATACATCAAAAATTAGAATAGAACCTCAAATTCATGGCGGCGGTCATGAAAAAGGTATTAGATCTGGTACTTTAGCTGTTCATCAAATTGTTGGTATTGGTGAATCTTGTAATATTTTATTAAAAGAAATGAATAATGATATTTATTTTTTTCATTTATTAAAATGTAGATTCTGGAATGGAATTAAAAATATTGAAGAAGTATATTTAAATGGAGAATTTAATTATAGCGTTCCTAATATTATTAATATAAGTTTTAATTATATTGAAGGTGAATCTTTAATAATGTCTTTAAAAAATCTTGCTGTATCTTCAGGGTCAGCTTGTACTTCATCTAGTTTAGAACCGTCATATGTACTTATTTCATTAGGAATAAACGAACAATTAGCTCATAGTTCTATAAGATTTTCGTTTGGTCGTTTTTCTAAGATTGAAGAAATTGATTATAGTATTTATTTAATTATTAAATCTATCAAAAAATTACGAGATATTTCACCTTTATGGGAAATATTTAAACAAGGAATAGATATTAATTCTATTATTTGGAAAGATAATTAAATATTGGATAAAATAATGTCTTATAATAAGGAATTATTAGATCATTATGAAAATCCTCGTAATGTGGGTTCTTTAAATCCAAAAAATAAAAATGTTGGCAGTGGTATGGTTGGATCTCCTTCGTGTGGTGATGTTATGAAATTACAAATAAAAGTTAATAAAAACGGTATTATTGAAGATGTTAAATTTAAAACATATGGATGTGGTTCTGCTATAGCTTCAAGTTCATTGTTAACTGAATTAATAAAAGGAAAATCAATTAATAAAGTTAAAAAAATTAAAAATATTTTAATTGCTAAAAAATTATTATTACCTCCAGTAAAATTACATTGTTCTATTTTAGCTGAAAATGCAATTAAAGAAGCAATTAAAAATTATTATACTAAAAATAGTTTTTAAATTAATTTGTATTTTTTAAAAATTATATTATAATAAAATTTATGAAAATAAATATAAGTGATAATGCTATTAATTATTTTTTTTTTTTAATTAAAATTAAAAAAAAATTTGGAATAAAATTAGGTGTTAAAAACTCTGGATGTTCAGGGTTAAAATATGATATTAAATATATTAATAATTTAAATTATAATAATTATTTTATTTTTAATAAAAAAGGATTAATAATTTTTATTAAAAAAAAAAATTTTATATATTTAAATAATATTAAAATTGATGTTGCTAAAAATAAATTTATAAAAAAATTTATTTTTAACAATCCTAATATGAAAAATAAATGTAATTGTGGAAAAAGTTTTAGTATATAAATAATTTGTATATATATATTATATATAATATATATAATACATATAATACATAATACATAATATATAATATATAATATATAATATATAATATATAATATATAATATATAATATATAATATACAATATATAATATATAATATATAATATATAATATATAATATATAATATATAATATATATATTATATATATTATATATAATATATAATATATATTTATTTATATTATTAAATTTTGATTTTATTATTTAGTATTTAATATTTAATAATTAATGATATTTAACTATAATTTACAGTTGTTATTTAATTTTTAATTTTTAATGTTTATTATTTTATATTTTTATATTCTTTCAAATTTTTTTTATTTTTATTATTATTTATTTAAATATTTATAATTCTTTGTTTTAGGTATTATTTTAAATTTAAATTATTTTATAAATTTAATTTTATTTAAATAAAAAAAAAAAATATTGTAATTTATTAAATTTGATAGTTTATTAAATTTTATAAATAATATGGATTTTTATATCCTAGATTTTTTAAAAGTTCTATTTCTAATATTTCCATTTGTTTTTTTTCATAAGTTTTAATGTGATTAAAATTTAATAAATGTAAAATACTATGTATAATTATATTTATTAAAAATTCTTTATTTATGTTTTTGGTTTTTTTATTTAATTTAATTAATTTATTGTAAATTATTAAATCTCCTATGTTTTTTTTTTTATTATATATATTTAAAAAATTAAATGATAATGTATTTGTATATTTATTAATACCTCTATAAATTAAATTTAATTTTTTTATTTTTTTTTTATTTTTAAAATATATTGTTATTAATGTTGTTGTTTTAAATTTTTTAGTTATGTTTTTGATTAAATAAATAATTTTTTTTTTTTTTTTGTTATTATTTTTAAAAGTTAAAATCAATGATTTCGTTTTTAATTTTAGTTGTTTAAAATATAATTTTTTAAATAAATTAATATTATTATTATACAGAGGTGGTGAGATTTGAACTCACGACATTCGGTTTTGGAGACCGTTACTCTACCAACTGAGTTACACCTCTTTTAATAATAATAAATTTTTATTTATAATATTTAAAATGATATTTTTAAAATATTTTAATGTATATATTCTTATTTAATTTATTTTATTTTATTTTATATTATATTATTAATTTATTAAAATTTATAGTTTTAATTTATTTATTTGATGATATAGTAATGATATAATGTTTTTTGGTAAATTTAAAGAATTTTTAAAATTGGTATAAATTAATTTTTAAAAATAATAAATATTAATGTATAAGATTTTAAAAAATATGATTTAAATTTTTAGTTTCATTTATATTTATTTATTTTATTTCTAATGATATTAATTTAATTAAATTATAGAATAAGTTTTTAAAATTTATTTTGTAAATAATTTAAAAATTTAATTTAGGTATATTTTTGTGTATTTTTTTATAAAAATTATAAGCAAATAATTCAAATTTGTTTAAAATTATTGAATTTCTTATATTTAACATTAATTTTTTATAATATCTAATATTATGTATAGTATTTAATCTTACACCAAGTATTTCATTACAAACATTGATATTATTTAAATAAGATAGTGTGTAATTAGTGCATGTATAACAATCGCAATATTTATCTAAAGGTTTAATAATATTTTTATATTTTGAATTTTTAATATTAATAAATCCATTGCTTGTGAATAAATGACCATTTCTAGCATGACGTGTTGGAATTACACAATCAAATATATCAATACCTCTACGTACACTTTCTATTATATCTTCAGGTTTACCAATACCCATAAGATATCGTATTGAATTTTCTGGTATTTTCGGACAAATATAATTTAAAATATTATACATTGTATGTTTTGGTTCACCTACAGCTAAACCACCTATAGCATAATTATTAAATCCCATATTTATTAGTCCTTTTAAGGAAAAATATCTCAAATCTTTATAATTTCCACCTTGAATAATTCCAAATAAATTATTTTTATTTTTTATTTTTATAAATTGTTTTAGACTTCGTTTTGCCCAACGTAAAGACATAGAAACAGAATGTTTAATATAATTCCATGATGTTAAATATGATACACATTCATCTAAAACCATAGCAATATCAGAATTTAAAAAATATTGAATATTTATAGATTTTTCAGGGCTTAAAAAAATTTTGTTTCCGTTATTTGGGTTTTTAAAATAAATTCCTTCTTCTTTTATTTTATTTAATGTTTTTAAACTAAATATTTGAAAACCTCCTGAATCAGTTAATATAGGATTATTCCAATTCATATATTTATGTAAATCACCATGTAATTTTATAATTTTATTTCCTGGATGCAACCAAATATGAAATGTATTACTTAATAAAATTTGAGTACCTAATTTTTTAATTTCTTCTGTTGTTAAAGTTTTTATTACACCATAAGTTCCAACTGGCATAAATGCTGGTGTTTTTATTTTATAATTATTTATATACATAATTCCTGAACGTGCATAACCTCTTGTTTTTATAAGTTTATATTTCATTACAAATTCCTCGTTTTAAAATATTTATATTATTAATTTTTAAAATTTTATTTATTTTTAGATGCTTGAATTGATGTTATAGCAATTGCATAAATTATATCTTTTATATGTGCACCTCTAGATAAATCATTTACCGGTTTACGAATACCTTGTAATATAGGTCCAATTGAAATTATATTTGCTGATCTTTGTACAGCTTTATATGTTGTATTTCCTGTATTTAAATCTGGGAATATTAAAATATTTGCTTTTCCCTTTGTTTTTGAAAATGGAGTTTTTATTTTTGATACATATGGTGTTGTTGCTGCATCATATTGAATTGGTCCATCAATTATTAAATCAGGTCTTTTTTTTTTGATTAAATTTGTTGCTTCTTTAACTTTTTCTACTTCTTTTCCTTTGCCTGAATTACCAGTAGAATATGAAATCATTGCTATTTTTGGTTCAATATTAAATAATTTAGCTGATTTTGCTGTTTCTATTGCAATTTCTGATAATTGTTTAGCAGTAGGATTTATATTTATTGCGCAATCACTATATATTAAAACTTTATCAGGTAATAGCATAAAAAATATTGATGAAATTAATGAATTTTCAGGTGAAGTTTTTATTATTTGTAATGCTGGTCGGATTGTGTTCGCGGTTGTGTTTATTGAACCAGATAATAAACCATCAACTTCGTTTGATTTTAGCATCATCGTTGCTAACATTACATTATCTTTTAATGCTTCATAAGCTTTAATTTTGTTTATACCTTTATGTTTTCTTAATTGTACTAATTTATTAATATAATTATTTCTGATTTTTTTAGGATTTATAATTTCAATTTTTTTATTTAATTTAATATTATTTAATAATGCAATTTTTTTAATTTTATTTGGATTACCTAATAAAATACATTTTGCAATATTTTGTTCAACACAAATAGATGCTGCTTTTAAAATTCTAGGTTCATAACCTTCTGGTAAAATAATGCTTTTATTAGCTTTTTTTGAAAGTTGCGTTATTTTATATAAAAATTGTTTGGGTGTAAAATTTTTAAATTTTAAAGGATATTTAAAATCTTTAATCCAATTATAATTAATATAATTTGAAATATTTTTTTGTGTTTTTTTGGTATATTTATAATCATTTTTTAAAATTTTAAAATTTATTTTTTTTAATTTTTTAAATATTTTAAAATTTGTTTTATTAGTTATAAAAATCGGTAAATTTAAAAAAAAAGAAAAATTTATTTTGTTTTTAATATTTGTAAAATATTTATTAAAATTTGTCAAAATTATTGAATTTATATTAATACCATTAAAAATATATACACAAATTTTAAAAATTTTTTCTATATTATTAAATGGAATTAATATTAAAATATTTGAATTAAAATAATTAAAATTATATTTAATATTATTGTTATAAAAAATAATGTTTTTAATACGGTTTTTAAATATTTTACTTTTATTAATAATATTTAATTTAGTATAATATGCAATATTAATAATATTTAATGAGATTAAATTTAAATTTAATGGTATATAATTTATAATTGGATTTAAAAAATTTTTTTTTAATTTAATATTTTTTTTAATATTAAAATGAATAATAATAAAACTATATATTTTTAAATTAATATAATATTTTAAATAATTATATATTAAATTAATATATTGTTTAATATTTATTATGGTATTAAATTTATTAAAATATAATGGAATTATATTTTTTGCGTTTAAAGCTTTTGATATTTCGTAATTTAAAAATATAAAATTTTGATTATTATTAATTGGATATATACCTTCTATAAAAAAAATATCATAATTATTAATATTTTTATAATAATATGAAATAAGTTCTTTTATTAATATTTCTTTTTTTTCAAAAAAAAATAAATGTTCTGAATATTTAATGTTTAAAAATTTATTTTTTGATAATAAGAAATTTTTGTGATTTTTTTTATTTATTTTAATAATTGGTTTCATAAAACAGAATTTTATTTTTTTTTTTTTAATAGAATTAATTATACTTAAAATAGTATTATTTATTATATTTTTAATATTATTAATATTATTAATAGGTAAAAACATTATTACGTGTGACATGTTAAAATCCTTTTAAATTTTTATTAATTAAATTTATAATTTTTATTATATAAATTAAAATATTATTAGTTTATTAATTTATTTGTGTCTTTTGCTATTATTAATTCTTCATTGCTAGGTATAACTAGAGATATACGACTTTTAGATTTTGTTATAATACCATATTTTGTATAATTTATTTTTTTATTAAGTACATTATCTATTTTAAAATCTAAAAAATTTAGTGAATTAATAGTTAATTTTCTTATTAATACAGAATTTTCTCCTATACCACCAGTAAATACAATAGCATCTAAATGATCATGCATTAATACACTATAACTTCCAATATATTTTGTTAATTTATAGCAAAAAATTTTAATTGCTAATTTTAATTTAGGATTATTTTTATAGTTTTTTTCAATATATCTGCAATCATTGCTTATTTCACTTAATCCTAATAAACCAGATTCTTTATTTAAAATTTTATCAATTTCTTTTATTTTTATTCCTAAATTATTATGTAAATAAAATATAATAGATGGATCAATATCACCACATCTAGTTCCCATTATTAAACCTTCTAATGGCGTTAAACCCATAGAAGTATCAATACATTTTCCATTTTTAATTGCAGATATAGAACATCCATTACCTAAATGACATGTAATTATATTTAATTTTTTTTTTTTAATGTTTAAAAATTTGGAAGTTTCTGAAGTTAAAAATTTATGACTTATACCATGCGCTCCGTAACGTCGTATTTTGTATTTTTTATATAAATTATATGGTAAAGCATATAAAAAAGATTTTTTAGGTATACTTTGATGAAATGCTGTATCAAATACAGCTACATTTTTTTTAAAAAGATTTGGTAAAAATTTAAAACTATTATAAATACCAATTAAATGTTCTATATTATGAATTGGAGCAAATGATATGTATTTTTTAATTGAATTAATAATTTTATCATTAATTATTACAGAATTATGAAATAATTCCCCTCCATGCACTATACGATGACCTATTGAACATAATTTATTGGAAATTTTTTTATTTTTTAATATAATTGAAGTAAAAATAAATTTTAATATATTATAATTTAAAAAAATTTTTTTTTTATTTATTATATTATTAATTTTCCATTTTATAATATGTTTTTTTTTTTTAATATATTCACTTACACCAGTAATTATTTTATCATTATTAAGTGAGTTAATAATTGTAAATTTGATAGAAGAACTACCACAATTTAGAATTAAAATTAATTTTTTATACATATATAAATATAATTTAAGATATTATAATATAAAATATTATATTTTAAAATATTATATTTTAAAGTATTATTTTTTTAAATAGTTATCAAATCTAGCTAATTTAGCATTGAAATTTAAAAATATAGATCCAATAGGTCCATTTCTTTGTTTTCCTATAATAATTTGCGCCATATCTTTAAATTTACTTTTTTTATTATATACTTCATCTCTATAAACAAATAATATTAAATCTGCGTCTTGTTCTATTGATCCAGATTCTCTTAAATCTGAGTTTACGGGGCGTTTATCTGTTCTTTGTTCAAGTGATCTATTTAATTGAGATAAAGCTAATATAGGTACATTGAGTTCTTTTGCTAAGGCTTTTAATGAACGTGAAATTTCTGATATTTCTAAAGTACGATTATTAGATAAATTTGGAACACGTATTAATTGTAAATAATCAATCATTATTAAACTTATTCCATTATTTTCTCGAAAAATTCTTCTTGATCTTGTTCTTATTTCACTAGGTGTTAAACAAGAAGAATCATCAATATATATATTTTGATTTTCTAATAAAACTCCAATAATTTTAGATATACGAACCCATTCATTGTCATTTAATTGTCCTGTTCTTATTTTAGTTTGATTAATACGTGATAATGATGATATCATTCGAATCATAATTTGTTCACCTGACATTTCTAAACTAAAAATTAATACTGGTTTTTTTTGAATTATTGCTGCATTTTCACATAAATTCATAGCAAAAGTAGTTTTACCCATAGATGGTCTTGATGCAATAATAATTAAATCCGATTTTTGTAAACCTCCTGTTTTTTTATTTAAATCAAAATATCCTGTATCTATACCAATAATACCATTATTAGGATTTTTGTAAAATAATTCAATGCGTGATATAGTATTATCTAAAATTTCATCAATTTTTTGTGGTCCTACGTTTTTTTTTGATCTAATTTCTGCGATTTTAAATATTTTTGTTTCAGCTAAATCAATTAATTCTTCATAATTTCTCCCTTTAGGATAATAACCAGCATTTGCTAT
Source organism: Candidatus Psyllophila symbiotica (assembly GCA_030849185.1). Taxonomy (GTDB): domain Bacteria; phylum Pseudomonadota; class Gammaproteobacteria; order Enterobacterales; family Enterobacteriaceae_A. The sequence goes on from CP102980.1 coordinate 165,272, forward strand.
TTCATTTGCTGCAGTTATCATTTCTCTTATAATAGCTCTTTCATGAACAATATCTGCGTATGCTATGATATTAGAAATATTAGGTGTATTTTGTGATAATTCTACTAAATATGCAAATCCTCCAATTAAATTTAATTTATCTTTTTTTTTTAAAGATTCTGATAAAGTAATTAAATCTAAAGGTTGTCCTTTACTTAATAAAAAATTCATTTCATCAAAAATAATTTTATGTTGATTACTATAAAAATCATTTGAATCAATACGTTCTATTATATTGTCCCAGTTATTATTATTTAAAATTAAACTACCTAATATAGATTGTTCAGCTTCTAAAGAATGTGGTAATAATTTAATATTTTCGATTTTGTTATCTTTTTTTTTTATATTATTTAACATTTTATTATTCCTTTATTTTAATGAAATTATTATATTTTAATTTAAATTTTATAGAGTATTAATGTATTAATTTGTATATTTATTTTATATTTAATATATTATTTATATAATAAATAATTTTATATTTATTAATTTATTTATAATAAATTTATTAAATATTTATAATTTATTTGGATTATTTTGTTTTTAAAAGGATTATTAAATGCTAACACTTAATTTTTTGGTTAAAAATATTATAGATTTTTGTGCTATTAGTTTTTTATTAAGAATTTGGATTGAATGGACTTTTTTAAATTTTGAACATCCATTTGTAAGGTTTATTAAAAAAGTTACTCAAGTACCAATTAATTTATTTAAAAAAATTATACCTCCTATAAACTCTATATATAGTATATCTTTATTAATATTATTTTTATTAATGTTTATTAAATTTTTATTAATATCATATATTCAAAATACTTCTCCTATAATAAATTTTTATATTACTATATTATTATCTTTAATATCTTTAATTAAAATATCAAATTATCTAATTTTTTGGGTAATTAGTATGTTTGTATTAATGAATTGTTTTCAACAGCGATCTAGTTTATTTAAAAAATTTATAACACAATTATCTTATAAAATTATTGAAAAAATAAATTTTATATTACCTAATATTAAAAATGTCAATTATTCTTCTTTATTTTTAATTTTGATATTATATTTAATTAATTATATAGGTATTGATTTTTTTGGAAATATTTGGTTTATGTTGTAATTATTTAAAATAAATTTATAATAATTTATAATAATTTATAATATAAAAATAATTTATTTTAAACAATTAAATTATAAAGAATTTAAAATTATTTTGTTTATTATATTTATTTAATATTAATTTAATATGTATTGAATTGTATTTTGTATTTTGTATTTTGTATTTTGTATTTTGTATTTTTTAATTTATTATTTTAATTAAATTTAAAATGTCTAAAGGTATTTGAGAATAACAATTTAAAATAAAGCCGTAAATTGGGTGATAAAAATTTAAAAAATATGAATGTAAAGCTTGTCTATTAAATTTGATTGAATTTTTTTTTTTTTTAATTTTATTGTATTTTTTATCACCTATTAACGGGTGGTTTATATATGACATATGAATTCTAATTTGATGAGTTTTCCCGGTTTTTATTAAAATTTTAAGTTTTGTATAATTATTAAATTTTTTATCAATTTTATAATAAGTTATGGCTTTTTTTCCTTTTTTATTAATATCCATTTTAATACGATTTCTAATATTTCTTGAAATTTTTGCGTTAATATAACCATTGTTAATAATATTTCCATTTACTATTCCTTTATATTCTTTTTTAATTTTATGATATTTTAAAGAATTAATTATTAATTTTCTTGTTAATAATGTTTTTGTTATTATTATTAATCCTGAAGTATCTTTATCTAAACGATGTATTATTCCTAAGCGTTTAATTAATATTAAAAAATTATTATAATATATTAGAGCATTAATTAATGTATTTTTTAAATTTTTATAACCTGGATGAACTACAAAATTTTTTGGTTTATTTATAATTATTAAATATTTATCTTCGTATAATATATTTAGTTTAATTTTTTGATATTTTATTGTTTTTTTTTTTTTTTTAAATATAATTTTTATTAAAGTTTTTTTAAATATTTTTTTATTAGGTTTATTTAGTAATTTATAATTTGTTTTTACTTTATTATTTATAATTAAATTTTTAATATAAGATCTTGAATATTTTAGTAAATTGTTAGATAATATTTTATCTAATCTCTTTTTAATGATATAATTGTTTGATTGTAATATAATATATTTTATTATCATTGAAATAATTTATAAATAAATATAATAATGTTTGTAAAGTAAATATTTTATATTTTTTAAATTTAATTAATTTTAATAAATATAATATACATTAATTTGGATAAAATTATGAATTTTAAAAAAAAAAAAGAAGTTATTTTAAAAGTTAAAAATTTAATTAATAAAACTTTATCTATAGTTATATCAGATCTTAATAATATAAATTCTAATACAATTAATGATTTAAGAAGAAAAGGACGAGTAATAGATGTTGAAGTGTTATTAATACGCAATACTTTATTAAGAATTGCTTTTAAAAATACAAAATTTAATTTTCTTAAAAATAGTATTTCGGGTAATAATATAATATGTTTTTCTAAAAAAACACCTGCATTTTCTGCTAGATTATGTAAGGAATTTGAAAATAAAAACGAAAATTTTAAAATTAAATTAGCTGCTTTTGAAGGAGAAATAATAACAAAGGAAAATATTAATAAATTAGCAATGTTACCAACATTAGAAGAAATTTTATCTAAATTAATTTATATTTTAAAAGAAATTTCTTTAGGTAAATTTGTTCGGGTTTTAAATAATTTTAAAAATAAAAAATTTAAATAAGATCAATAATTGTTATGTAATTTAATTTTTAAATATTAGGAATAATATGAATAATAAAGAAAAGTTATTAGAAACTATAGAATCAATGTCAATTAAAGATATTTCTGAATTTGTTTCTATGATCGAAAAAAAATTTAATATTACTTCAAATTTTGTACCAAATAATTCTGATAATACTAAAAAAGTAATTGAAGAAAAAACAGAATTTAATGTTATTTTAAAATCATTTGGTTCTAATAAAATTTCTGTTATTAAAGTAGTGCGTAGTGTTATGGGGTTGGGTTTAAAAGAAGCTAAAGATTTAGTTGAATCATCTCCTATTGTTTTAAAAGAAAATTTAAATAAAATTGATGCTGAAAATCTAAAAAAAAAAATAGAAATTTCCGGTGCAATTATTGAAATTAAATAAAATTAATTTATTTTATTGCCATAAAAGGCTGTTGATTTATCTTCAGTCTTTTATGAATTTTAAATTTTTAAAAACTTTAAAAAGTTTTTTTTGGAGTAAAATATGAATTTTTCAAATAGTATAAAAAAAAGAATAAGAAAAAGTTTTGGTAAAAATTTGCAAATTTTAAATTCACCTTATCTTGTTTCTTTTCAATTTGAAACATTTAAAAAGTTTATAAATAAAGATAAATTAGGTAAAATAGGAATAGAAAATATATTACGTAGGTTTTTTCCTATATATAATAATAATTTGAGTGTTTTATTGCAATATATAGATTATAAAATAACTAAGCCTTTGTTTAGTTTTCAAGAATGTAAAGATAGAGGTATAACATATTGTGGTATGTTAAAAGTAAAGTTAAAATTAATTATGTATATTTATAAATTTAAAAAATTTGTTAAATTTGTAAAAGTAAAAATATTAGATTTATGTGAAATTCCTTTAATGTCTAAAAATGCTACTTTTGTAGTTAATGGTGTTGAAAGAGTTATAGTATCTCAATTACATCGTAGTCCAGGAGTTTTTTTTGATAGTGATAAAGGTAAAACTCATTTATCTAAAAAAATATTATATAATGCTAAAGTAATACCTTATTCAGGGGCTTGGTTAGATTTTGAATTTGATTTAAAAGATATTTTATATGTTCGTATTGATAAACAAAAAAAAATACCTGTTACAACAATTTTAAGAGCATTAAATTATACTACAGAAAATATTTTAGATATATTTTATAAAAAAATTGTTTTTGATATTAGTGATAATGAAATTAAAATGAATTTAATATTAAATAGATTAAATGGAGAAATAGCTACATTTGATATAATTTCAAATAATAAAATATATGTTAAAAAAGGTAGAAAAATTACAATTAAAAATATTAATGAGTTAAAAAAAGATAAAATTAAAAGTATTTTAGTACCGTTTAATTTTGTATATTCAAAAATATTATCTAAAGATTATTATAATAAAAACGGGAAATTAATTTGTATATCTAATATGGTTTTATCTAAAAATATTATAATAGAATTAAAAAAAAATGGATATAAAGAAGTTGAAGTTATATATACAAATAATACTAATAGTGGTGCTTATATATCTAATACTTTAAATTCAGATCCTGCTTATGATCGTTTAAGTTCGTTAGTTGAAATTTATCATGTTTTAAAACCTGAAGAAAATGTAACATTAGATATTGCTGAAAAATTCTTTGAATCTCTTTTTTTTTCTGGATGTAAATATAATTTATCTAAAGTAGGTAGAGCAAAATTAAATTATTCATTATCTCGTACAGATAATTCAGAATCAATTTATTTAGATAAAAAAGATATAATTTTAATTATTAAAAAAATATTAAATATTCGCGATGGTAAAGTTAAAATAGATGATATTGATCATTTAGGAAATAGAAGAATTTGTTCGGTTGGTGAAATGATTAATAACCATTTTTATTTAAGTTTAATGAATTCTAAAAATTCAATTAAAGAAAAATTATCTTCACTTAAAAAATTTATTTTTCCTAAAAATTTTATTAATTCTAAAATAATTACTGCTTATTTTAAAAATTTCTTTATTTCTAATCCTCTTTCTCAATTTATGAACCAAAATAATCTTCTTTCTGAAATTACACATAAAAGAAGAATTTCAGCTCTTGGTCCAGGTGGTTTAATTCTTGAATGTGCTGGTTTTGAAGTGAGAGATGTTCATTCAACACATTATGGTAGAATTTGTCCTATTGAAACACCCGAAGGACCAAATATTGGGCTTATTAATTCTTTATCTATATATTCACAAATTAATAAATATGGTCTTTTAGAAACACCTTATAGATTAGTTAAAAATGGTATATTAAACAATAAAATTTGTTATTTATCATCTATTGAAGAAGAAAAATTTATTATTGCTCAAGCAAATTTAAATATTAATAAAAAAGGAGAATTTGTTGAAAAATTAATAAGTTGTCGTCATAATAATGAATCTGGTTTCTTTAATAAAAAAAAAATAAATTATATTGATATTTCAAATCAACAAATTCTTTCTATTGGAGCTTCATTGATACCATTTTTAGAACATAATGATGCTAATCGTTCCTTAATGGGTGCTAATATGCAACGTCAAGCTTTACCTCTTTTAATTTCTGAAAAACCTATAGTTGGTACTGGTATGGAACGTATAATTGCTGCTGATTCAGGTATGTTAGTTTTAGCTAAAAGAAGTGGCGTAGTAAAATATTTAGATTCTTCTAAAATTGTTATAAGAGTTAATAATAATGATTCTGTTTATAATAAAAAAAATTTAGATGTTTATAATTTAATTAAATATATTAGATCTAATCAAAATACTTGTATAAATCAAAAACCATGTGTATCTTTAGGTGAAAAAGTATTAAAAGGCGATGTTTTAGCTGATGGTTCATCTACAGATTTAGGAGAATTAGCTTTAGGAAAAAATATACGTGTTGCTTTTATGTCATGGAATGGTTATAATTTTGAAGATTCAATATTAATTTCTGAAAGAATAGTTCAACAAAATAAGTTTTCATCTATTCATATTCAAGAATTATCATGTGATATTAAAGATACAAAAGTAGGTCGTGAAAAAATAATTCCTTATATTCCAGGATTACCTAAATATATGTTTAATAAACTTGATAAATCAGGTATTATAAAAATTGGTGCTGAAGTTTTTGAAGGTGATATTTTAGTTAGCAAAATAACACCAAAAAATGCTAAAAAATTAAAATCAGAAGAAAAATTGTTAATTGCTATATTTGGCGATAAATCTCCTGAAATTAAAGATTCTTCATTACGTGTACCTCATGGTATATCTGGAAAAGTAATAGATATAAAAATATTTAAAAAAGAAGATGAAGAAAATATTGAAAAAATAAAAATTAAAAAAAAATTTTTTAATATTAGAAATAATATAATTAATAAATTTAAATTATTATTTTATAATTGTATTTATGAATTATTTAAATATAATAATATAAATTTAATAATAATAGAAAAAATTAAATTTAAAAAAATATTTAAATTTATTTTAAAAAATAAAATAGAAGAAAAAAAAATAATAAATTTAATTACAGTATATAATAAATTTAAAATTAAAAAAAAAAAAAAAATTATTAAAAAAAATAATAAAATTAAAATAAATACTTTAGCTCCGGGAATATTAAAAACTATTAAAATATATATAATTACTAAACATAATATTCAACCTGGTGATAAAATGTCTGGTAGACATGGTAATAAAGGTGTTATATCAAAAATTAATTTAATAGAAGATATGCCTTACGATAAAAATGGGGTACCTATAGATATAGTACTTAATCCTTTAGGTGTACCCTCAAGAATGAATATAGGACAAATTTTAGAAGTACATTTAGGTATGGCTGCTAAAGAAATAGGAAAAAAAATTGATAAAATGATTAAAATGAAAGAAAAAATTTATAAATTGCGTAAATTTATTCAAAAAATTTATAATTCTGGTGAAATTAATATTCAAAAAATAGATTTAAATAAATTTAGTGATAAAGAAATATTAGTTTTAGCTCAAAATCTTAAAAATGGTATTCCAGTTTCATCACCAGTTTTTGACGGTGCTAATGAAAAAGAAATTAAGGATTTTTTAAATTTAGGTGGTGTTCCAGAATCAGGACAAATTACTTTGTTTGATGGCCAAACCGGTGAGAAATTTGAAAGACCAATTACTGTTGGTTATATGTATATTTTAAAATTAAATCATTTAGTTGTTGATAAAATTCATGCTAGATCTACTGGTTCTTATAGTTTAGTTACTCAACAACCTTTAAGAGGTAAAGCAAAATTTGGTGGTCAAAGAGTAGGTGAAATGGAAGTTTGGGCTTTAGAAGCATATGGAGCAGCATATATATTACAAGAAATGTTAACTGTTAAATCTGATGATATTAATGGTAGAACTAAAATTTATAAAGAAATTATAGATAATAAATATTGCGCTGAACCTAATGTTCCTGAATCATTTAATGTGCTTGTTAGAGAAATTAAGTCTTTAGGAATTGATTTTGAATTATATGAAAATAAATAATTTTAAATTTTAGTTAAAAATATTTAATTTTATTAAAAATTATTTTAAAATAAATTTATTTAATTTGGGGCACACTTTTGTGTGCCTTTAAATTATTGAGGTAATTTATGTCTAATTATTTAAATTTAATACCGGATCAAGATAATATTATAGAATTTGATGCAATTAAAATTTCTTTAGCATCACCTGAAAAGATACTTTCTTGGTCTTTCGGAGAAGTCAAAAAATCTGAAACAATTAATTATCGTACTTTAAAACCAGAACGTGATGGTTTATTTTGTTCTAGTATTTTTGGACCAATTGAAAATTATGAATGTTTATGTGGAAAATATAAAAAATTAAAATATTGTGGCATTAAATGCGAAAAATGTGGTGTTGAAATTATTGAGAAAAAAGTAAGACGTGAAAGAATGGGTCATATAAAATTATCAACACCTATTGCTCACATTTGGTTTTTTAGATCATTACCATCTAGAATTAGTTTATTATTAAATTTATCTTTAAAAATTATTGAAAGAATTTTATATTTTGAATCATATATAGTTATTAAAAATGGTTCTTCAAATTTAAAAAAAAATCAACTTATTAATGAAAGAGAGTATGTTTTATATAAAAAAAAATTTGGTAATAAATTTATTGCTAAAATTGGAGCTGAAGCTATTTTGCATTTATTAAAAAAAATAAATTTAAAATCAGAATATGTTGAATTACGATATAAATTATATGAAGTTCATTCTTTAAATAAAAGAAAAAAATTAATAAATAGAATAAAATTATTAGAATCATTTATTAATACACATAATAGACCAGAATGGTTAATATTAACAGTTTTACCTGTATTACCACCTGATTTAAGACCATTAGTTCCATTAGATGAAAATAAATTTGCTACTTCAGATCTTAATGATTTATATCGTCGTATTATTAATAGAAATAATAGATTAAAAAAATTATTAAAATTATCTGCTCCTAATATTATTATTAAAAATGAAAAACGTATGTTACAAGAATCAGTAGATGCATTATTTGATAATGGACGTAGAGGTAGAGTTATTTTAGGAACTAATAAACGTCCTTTAAAATCTTTATCAGATATAATTAAAGGTAAACAAGGTAGATTTAGACAAAATCTTTTAGGTAAAAGAGTAGATTATTCTGGAAGATCAGTAATTACTGTTGGGCCTTTTTTAAAATTAAATCAATGTGGTTTACCTAGAAAAATGGCGTTAGAATTATTTAAACCATATATTTTTGGTAAATTACAATTTATGAATTTAGCAAATACAATAAAATCTGCTAAAAAAATGCTTGATAATGAAGATCCTATGGTATTAAATATTTTGGAAAAAATTGCTAAAGTTCATCCAGTATTATTAAATAGAGCACCTACATTACATCGTTTAGGAATTCAAGCGTTTGACCCAATTCTAACAGATGAAAAAGTTATACAATTGCATCCATTAGTTTGTTCTGCATATAATGCAGATTTTGATGGTGATCAAATGGCTGTGCACATACCGTTAACAAATGAAGCTCAATTAGAAGCACGTGTTCTTATGATGTCAACAAATAATATTTTATCTTCTGCTAATAGTGAACCAGTTATTGTCCCTTCACAAGATATTGTTTTGGGTTTATATTATATGACACGTAAAGATATAAATTCTAAAGGAAGTGGTATGATATTAAATAGTATAAAAGAAGCTAAAATGGTATATTCTATGGGATTTGCATCTTTACACGCAAGTGTTAAAGTTAAAGTTAATGAAAGTTTTAAAGTTAAAAAAAAATGGAATAATAGAAAAAGAATTGTTAATACTACTATAGGAAGAGCGATTCTTTGGAAAATTTTTCCAAAAGGTTTATCATATAATATTATTAATAATAATTTAGATAAAAAAAAAATTTTAAATATTTTAAGTATTTGTTTTCGTGATTTAGGTCGAAAAAAAACTGTTTTTTTTGCTGATAAATTGATGTCTTTTGGGTTTAAATATGCAACAAAATCAGGTATTTCTGTATCTATTGATGATATGATAATTCCTAATGATAAAAAGGCAATTATTAAAAAAGCAGAGAAAGATGTTAAAGAAATTCAAAATCAATTTCAATTTGGTTTTATAACAAATAGTGAACGTTATAATAAAGTAATTGATATATGGGCTATAGCAAACGATAATATTACAAAGTCTATGATTAAAAATTTATCATATGTAAAAACTATTAAAAATAATAATAATAATACAATTGATCAAATATCTTTTAATAATATTTTTATGATGGCGGATTCTGGATCTAGAGGATCAATTACTCAAATTAGACAACTTTCTGGAATGAGAGGTTTAATGGTAAAACCTAATGGATCTATTATTGAAACTCCAATAACTGCAAATTTTAGAGAAGGATTGAATGTAATACAATATTTTATTTCAACACATGGTGCCAGAAAAGGATTGGCAGATACAGCTTTAAAAACAGCTAATTCTGGTTATTTAACTAGGAGATTGGTTGATGTAGCGCAAGATTTGGTTGTTACTGAAACAGATTGTGGAACAGAAGATGGAATTTGGTTAACTTCTATAATTGAAGGTGATATTGTTAATATATCACTAAGTGATCGTGTTTTAGGAAGAATAACTTCAGAAAATATTAATATTAAAAATACAAATAAAGTTTTAATTTTTAAAAATACTTATTTAGATGAATATTTATGTGAAATTTTAAAAAAAAATTATATTAGTAAAGTAAAAGTTAGATCTGTTGTAACTTGTGAAACTAATTTTGGAGTTTGTTCAAAATGTTATGGTAGGGATTTATCTAAAGGAAGTATTGTTAATAAAGGCGAAGCTATTGGTATTATTGCTGCTCAATCTATTGGTGAACCAGGTACTCAATTGACAATGAGGACTTTTCATGTAGGAGGTACTGCATTTCGTGTTGCAACTGAATCTTTTATTCAAATTAAAAATAGTGGTAAAATTAAATGTAAAAATTTAAAATGCATTAAAAATATTAATGGTAAAACTATTGTTACTTCACGTAATTCTATATTTAAAGTAATTGATGAATTCAAATGTATTAAAGAAATACATAAAATTCCTTATGGATCAATTATTACTAAAGTTCATAATGATACAGTTATATCAAAAGAAATAATTGCTAATTGGGATCCTCATATAATGCCAATTATAAGTGAAGTTTATGGTTATGTTAAATTTTCAAGTATTGTAAATGGTAAAACAGTAGTGTATAAAAATGATGAATTAACTGGTTTATCTGTAATGGTTGTTTTAGAATATAATGAATTTGTTTTTAAAAATAAAGATTTTAGGCCATTTTTAACAGTAGTTGATGCATATCATAAACCAGTATATTTTCCAGGTACTGATATAATCGCGCATTATTTATTACCCCCAAAAGCTGTAGTTTTAGTAAAAGAAGGTGAGGAAATTAAAATTGGTAGTATATTAGCGCGTATTTCTCAAGAAATTGGCAAAACTAAAGATATTACCGGAGGTTTACCTCGTGTTATAGATTTATTTGAAGCAAGAAAACCTAAAGAACCAGCGGTTTTAGCTGATGTTAATGGAGTTGTTACTTTTGGTAAAGATTCAAGAGGCAAAAAGCGTTTATATATAAAATCAAGAGGTATAAAAATTTGTGAAATTATGATTCCTAAATGGAGACAATTAAATATTTTTGAAGGCGAATATGTTTTTAAAGGAGATGTGATTTCTTATGGTTCTAAAATTCCTCATGATATTTTACGTTTAAGAGGTTTAAGTGAAGTTACTAATTATATTGTTAATGAAATACAAGATGTTTACCGTTTACAAGGTGTTAATATAAATGATAAACATATAGAAGTTATTATTCGTCAAATGTTAAGAAAAGTTATTATAAAACATCCTGGTGATAGTCATTTTTTACCTGGGGAAAAAGTTGAGTTGTCTCGTGTTAAAATTATAAATGAACAATTAAAAATGCAAAAAAAAAACCCTATATTATTTTTATATGATTTAATAGGAATTACTAAGTCATCTTTAACTACTAATTCATTTATTTCTTCCGCATCATTTCAAGAAACAACTCGTGTTTTAACAGAAGCATCAATTTGCGAAAAAATAGATGAACTTAGAGGTTTAAAAGAAAATGTAGTAGTTGGTAGACTTATTCCTGCTGGTAGTGGTTATTTATATCATAAAAATAAAATTTCAAAATGTATTAATAAAATTAAAAAAAATCAATCTGATAATAATGATGATGATAATAGTAATGATAATTATGATTATGATTATGATGATTATTATAATGATGATAAATTTAAAGATATTTTATAAAATTTTCACGAGCTCTTAAATGAGTTCGTGGAAATTAAATTAATAAAATAATTTTATTTTACATTTTATTTATTTTAATAGATAAAATAGATTTATAACGTGATGCTTTATTTTTATGAATTATTTTTTTTGAAACTTGTCTGTCTAAAATTTTTTGAGTTTTAATAAAATTTTTTTCTGCTTTTTTTTTATTTTTAGAATATATTGCTGAAAGGTTTTTTTTGATATAAGTTTTTAACATAGATTTATAACTTGAGTTATATTTATGTTTTTTTTTAGATTGTATATCTCTTTTTTTTGATGATTTTATATTTGTCATAATTTTTAAATAAAATAGTATTTTAAAAATATATTATTAAATATTTGTATTAATTAAAATTTATATTTGTTTTTAATATAAAATTATATTATATTATTTAATATTTAACTTTATTTAAAGATATTTTAAATATTATTAGAATAATTATTTATAATTTTAATATTTAGGATATTAAATGCCAAAAATATTTTTTTTACCTCATAAAAAAATATGTCCAAATGGTTTAATTATAGAATCAAAAAAAAATGAAAATTTATTAGATATAGCTCATAGAAATAACATAAAGATAGAAAATGCGTGTAAAAAATCTTGTATATGTACTACCTGTCATTGTATTATTCATAAAGGTTCAAATTCTTTAAGTAATATTAAAGAAAATGAGGATAATATTTTAAATAAAGCTTGGGGATTAGAAATTAAAAGTAGATTAAGTTGTCAAATTAAAATTAATAATAGAGATTTAGTAATAGAAATACCTATGTATAATATAAATTATATTAATGAGTATTAATATTTATTTTAAGTATTATTGATAAAATATTAAAAGTAATTTAAATTTTTGTTATTATTTAATTTTTAAATATTTTTTAAATATAAACAATATTAATATTATGAAATATTTTTATAAATTTTTATTAAGTGTTTTTATGTATAGTAAAATAATTAAAAACATGAATGAAAATCAAATTGAAGCAATTACTTCAAATAATAAAAATTTATTAATATTGGCTGGCGCTGGTAGTGGTAAAACTAGAGTTTTAGTTAATCGTATTTTTTGGTTAATCAAAAATCAAAATATTTCGCCCAAATCAATTTTGGCTGTTACATTTACTAATAAATCTTCTAAAGAAATATATAATAGAATTAATAAATTAATAAAATTTAATATAAATGATATTTGGGTTGGTACTTTTCATGGTTTAGCTTATAAAATGTTATATTTAAATTCTAATAATAAAAATTTTCAAATAATTGATAAAAATGATCAAATTTATTTAATTAAAAGTATTACTAAAAAATTAAATTTAGATATTAAAAAATATCCTCCTATTAAATCTATGTATTATATTAATAAAATTAAAAATTTAGGTTTGTATTCTAAAGATTATGTTGATATGAATTGTAGTAATGAATTTAATAATAAATTATTATATATATATAAAATATATCAAAAAGAATGTTATAAACATTGTTTTTTAGATTTTGGGGAAATTTTAATAAGCGCGAATGATTTTTTATTTAAAAATCCTGTTGTTTTAAAAAAATATAATATGCAATTTAAATATATTTTAATAGATGAATTTCAAGATATTAATAATATTCAATATAAATGGATAAGTACAATTAAAAATAAAAATAATAAAATTATGGTTGTTGGTGATGATGATCAATCTATATATGGTTGGAGGGGCGCTAAAAGTGAGTTTATACAAAAATTTATATTTGATTATCCAGATACAAAAATTATTCGTTTAGAACAAAATTATAGATCGACTGGAAATATTTTATTTGCAGCAAATGAATTAATTAATAATAATAATAATCGAATTAAAAAAAAATTATGGACACAAAAAAAAAATGGTGAATTAATTTCAATATATTCTGCAAAAAATGAAATAGATGAGGCGGTTTTTATTGTTAATTATATTAAAATTTGGAAATATAATGGTGGATTATTAAATGATTTTGCAGTTTTATATAGAAAAAATATTCAATCTAATATTTTAGAAAAAATTTTATTAAGAAATAATATTAATTATGAAATTTTAAATAGTATTAATTTTTTTAATAGAATAGAAATTAAATTAATAATTTTTTATTTACGTTTTATTTTAAATAATAATGATAATATTTCATTTTTAAAAATTATTAATACTCCTAAAAGAGGTATTGGTATTAATACTATTAATAAAATAAATGAAATTTCAAAAAAATATAAAATATCTTTATTTAAAGCAGTATATAAAATTTTAAAATATAAAATTTTAAAAAATCGTCAATTTTTAAATTTAAATGGTTTTTTTATTTTAATTAATGAAATAAAAAAAAAAATAATAAATTTAAAATTATATGAACAAATAAATTATATTATTCAAAAAATTGACTTATTTTTAATGTATAAAAAAAAAGAAGATTTTAAAATTAGGATTAATAATGTATATGAATTAATTGAATTAAGTAAAAAATTTTATTTTGAAAATATTAAAGAAACTGAAATTTTAAAATTATTTTTATCAAATATTATATTAAATAATGATAACATAGATATTAAGAAAATTGATTCAGTGAAATTAATGACTTTACATTCTTCTAAAGGATTGGAATTTAATCAGGTATTTATAATTGGAATGGAAGAAGGGATATTCCCTAATAAATTTATAATTAATAGTAAATCTTTAGAAGAAGAAAGAAGATTAGCTTATGTTGGAATAACAAGAGCAAAAAAAAAATTAATATTAACTTATACTAAAAGTCGTTATTTGCATGGTAAAAATATATTTCCAATACCATCTAGATTTATTAAAGAAATACCTAAGAAATTTATTAAAAAAATTGAAAATTATAAAATTATTTTATAAATTCATTAAATTTTAAATTAATAAAAGTAATTAAATAATTATTTAATTTTATTTTGAATTTAAATGTATTTTGATAAAAATAAATTATCAAAAATTAAAAAATTTTTGTTATTATAATTAAAAAATTTTAAATTATCTAAAATTGTTTTTAGTATTTTTTCTTCTTCATTTTGTTTTAAAATATACCAACTTAAAAAATGAAAAGTTTTAAAATCTCTTTTTTTAAATGCAATATTTGATATATAATTAATATTACGTGTTATTTTTTTTTCGTTAATATAAGCTTTTTTAAAAATATCTTGTATGGAATTAAAATTTATTTTAAAATAAATATTAAAATTTAATATTGGTAATATATTAATATCACATAAAAAATTAAATATTTTTTCCATATGTTTTAATTCTTCTTCTGAGTTTTTTTTAAAAAAAATAGATGCATTTTTATAATTTTCAATATTACACCATGCACTCATTTGTAAATATAAATTTGATGAATAATTTTCTAAATTTAATTGATTATTTAAATTTTTATTTATTTTGTTTTTATTCATAATTATCCTTTTTAAAATAGATTGTTTTAAATTAAATTTTTTAAAATTAATAATATTTATTAAATTTTGAACATTTCTGATATTGATTGACCATTATGTATTCTACGTATAGATTCAGCAAGTATATTTGATAATGTTTGTGTGTTTATTTTAATACTTTCAGAAATTTTTTTAGATAATGGAATACTATCACAAACAGTAATTTTATCAATTTCAGAATATTTCATATATTGTGTAGAATTACCTGAAAACACAGGATGTGTTACATATGCATAAACCTTAGTAGCACCATTTTTTTTTAAAGCTTTGGCTGCTTTACATAAAGTACCTCCAGTGTCAATCATATCATCTATTAGTATACAATTTTTATTAATAACATTACCTATTATATGCATTACTTGTGAAGTATTTGAATTATTTCTGCGTTTATCTATTATAGCAATATTAACATCGTTTAAAATTTTTGATATAGCTCTTGCTCTTATAACTCCTCCAATATCTGGGGATACTATTGTAATTTTATCTTCTTTCTTTTTTTTAATTATATCTTTATAAAAAATTAAACTACCAAATATATTATCTACAGGAATATCAAAAAATCCTTGAATTTGTTCTGAATGTAAATCTACAGTTAATATACGATTAACTCCTACATTTGTTAAAAAGTTAGCTATTAATTTTGCAGTTATTGGTACACGGGATGAATAAATTTTTCTATCTTGTCTAGCGTATCCAAAATATGGAATTACAGCGGTAATACGTCCTGCCGATGCCCTTCTAAGCGCATCAACCATAATAAGTAGTTCCATTAAATTATCATTACTTGGCGAACAAATTGATTGTATTATAAATACATCATCTCCTCTAACATTTTCATTTACCTGAATATTGATTTCTCCGTCACTAAAACGTCCAACATGAGAACAACTTAAATTAATTTTTAATTTTTTTGATATTTTTTTAGCAATTTCAGTATTTGAATTTCCTGCAAAAATTTTAATATTAGGCATTTGTTTCCTTAAGTAATTTAAATTTATATAAATAATTTTATTTTAGTAATAGAATAATATTTTTAAAATAATAAATCAAATATTTTAATTGAATTTATATTAATTATAATTATATAATATTTTTGTTGTTTTAAAATATTATTATATAATTTTTAATAATTTACAATTTTAAAAATTAAGGAATAACATGAAATTCCCTTTAATTATTGCCAATTGGAAATTAAATGGAAATAAATATTTTGTTAATGTTTTTTTAAAAAAATTATGTTATAAATTAAATAAAAAAAAATTATATAATATTGCTATTGCTCCTCCGTTGGTTTATTTACATACATCTATAAAAGAAATTAAAAATACTAATATTACTATATGCGCTCAAAATGTTGATGTTAATTTATCCGGTGCTTTTACTGGTGATGTATCGATTTCAATGTTAAAAGATATAGGTGTAAAATATGTATTAATAGGTCATTCTGAAAGACGTATTTATCATAATGAAACTGATTTTGAAATTTTAAAAAAATTTATAAATGTTAAAAAAAATAATTTAATTCCAATTTTATGCATTGGTGAAACATTAGAAGAAAAAAAAAAAAATAAAACTAAAGAAATTTGTTTTAATCAAATTAATTTAATTATTAAAAATTTAGGTATTAAAGTGTTTAAAAATTGTGTTATTGCATATGAACCTGTATGGGCTATTGGTAATAAAGTTTCTGCAAATTTTAAAGATGTTCAAAAAATACATAAATTTATACGATCAACAATTAGTTTATATGATAAAAAAATATCTAAACAAATTATAATACAATATGGTGGTTCTGTTAATTATAAAAATGCTAAAGAATTATTAATGCAACAAGATATTGATGGTTTATTAATTGGTAATTCATCTTTAAATATTAATAATTTTTTAAAAATTATAAAAATATTAAAAAATTAATTTAATTTATTTTTTAAAATAGTTGTTTATTTAAAATTAAAATAATTATAATTTTATTTAAAATTATTTTAATATTTTGAGAATTTATATGGAAAAAATTAAACCATGTGACTTCATAATTTTTGGAGTTAAAGGTGATTTATCTAAACGCAAGATATTACCATCATTATATTATTTGGAAAAAACTAATAATATTCATAATAATACTTGTGTAATTGGAGTTGGACGTTCTAAATGGCATAAAATAGATTATATTAATATGATAAGAAAATCATTAGTTACTTTTTTAAAAGAAAAAATTAATGAAAAAATTTGGTTAAAATTTATTTCTCGTTTTAAATTTTGTAATTTAGATGTATATTATAGTGACAATTTCATAAAATTAAAAAAAATTTTAGATCAAAAAAATCGCGTTTCAATTAATTATTGTGCTATGCCATCAAGTACTTTTTCTGCTATATGTGATGGATTAGGAAAAGCAAAAATAAATAAAAAAACTTCACGTATTGTTATAGAAAAACCTTTAGGAACAAATTTAGAATCGTATAATTATATTAATAAAAAAATTTTAAAATATTTTAATGAATCTCAAGTTTACAGAATTGATCATTATTTAGGTAAAGAAACGATTTTAAATTTATTAGCTTTTAGATTTTCTAATAGTTTTTTTTTAAATAATTGGGGTAATCATATTATTGATTCTGTTCAAATTACAGTTTCAGAAGAAGTGGGAATTGAAGGTAGAATAGAATATTTTGATAAAACAGGTCAAATTAAAGATATGATACAAAATCATTTATTACAAATTTTAAGTATAATTGCTATGGAATCTCCAAAAAATTTAAATACTAATAGTATTAGAGAAAAAAAAATAAAAATTGTACGTTCATTAAGAAAAATTGATTATAATAATATTAATGAAAAAATAGTTTTAGGGCAATATACTTTTGGAAAAATTAATGGAATAAATGTACCAGGTTATTTAGATGAAATAAATTTAGATAAAAATAGTAATACTGAAACTTTTGTTTCTTTACGTGTTGATATTGATAATTTAAATTGGGCAGGCGTACCATTTTATTTACGTAGTGGAAAAAGATTAAAAAAAAAATTTTCAGAAATTGTAATTTATTTCAAAAATTTACCTATTAATTTATTTAAAGAATTTAATAAAAAAAATTTTCAAAATAAACTAATAATTCGTTTACAACCAAACGAAGGGGTTGAAATGCAAATTTTAAATAAATTACCTGGTTTAAAAAATAAATATGAATTACAATTAACAAAACTTGATTTTAATTTTTATAGAAATAATGAATATAAAACAGATGCTTATGAACTTTTAATATTAGAAATAATGCATGGTATTCAGTCGCATTTTGTTAGTTGCGAAGAATTAGAAGAATCTTGGAAATGGATAGATCCTATAATAAATGGTTGTAAAATTACTAAAAAAAAACCTATTTTATATAAATCCGGTTCATGGGGACCTGAAGAATCAAATTTTTTAATTAAAAAAGATGGTAGAGAATGGAATAAATATAATTAATTATTATATATTACTAAAATTATTTACATAAGGTTTATTATGTATGCAATTATAATTAATGGTGGTAAACAATATAAGATTGTTAAAAATAAAATTTTACGCCTTGAAAAAATAAATAATAAAATAGGGGAAATAATTAAATTTGAAAAAATTCTTTTGTTTGTTAAAAATAAATATATTAAAATTGGAAATCCTTTTGTTGAAAATATTATAATAGAAGCTGAAATTATTAATCATGGTAAAGATATTAAAAAAAAAATTATTAAATTTAAACGTAGAAAACATCATTTAAAACAAATAGGTCATCGACAAAAATATACAGAAGTTAAAATAATTAAAATAATTAAATAAAAATAAGGAAAAATATGGCTCAAAAAAAAGCTGGTGGTTCTACTAGAAATGGACGAGATTCTAAATCTAAAAGATTAGGTGTTAAAAAATTTGGTGGTGAAATAGTTTTAGCTGGGAATATTATTGTTAGGCAAAATGGGAATAAATTTCATGCTGGTGAAAATGTAGGTTGTGCTAAAGATTATACATTATTTGCATTAAAAAATGGCAAAATAAAATTCGAAACAAAAGGAAAAAAAAAAAAAAAATTTATTAAATTGATTTAATTTATTAAATTAATAATTTTAAATTTTTTAAATATAAATGCCTGGCATTTTCCTACTCTCACATGAGGGATCCTCACACTACCATCGGCGATACAGTATTTCACTTCTGAGTTCGGGATGGAATCAGGTGGTGCTACTGTGCTATTAATGCCAGGCAAATAAAAATTTAAAAAATAAAATTAATAAATATTTTAAAATTATTTAAATATTTAGTTATATAAAATTAAGTCTCACGGTTCATTAGTATTGGTTAGCTTAATATATTGCTATACTTACACACCCAACCTATCAACGTCTTAGTCTCAAACGTCCCTTTAGGAACCATAAGGTTCTGGGAAGATTTATCTTGAGGCAAGTTTCGCACTTATATGCTTTCAGCGCTTATCTCTTCCGCACTTAACTACCGGGCAGTACCATTGGCATGATAACCCGAACATCAGCGGTACGTTCACTTCGCTCCTCTCGTACTAGAAGCAACCCCTCTCAATCTTCCAACGCCCACGGCAGATAGGGACCGAACTGTCTCACGACGTTCTAAACCCAGCTCGCGTACCACTTTAAATGGCGAACAGCCATACCCTTGGGACCTACTGCAGCCCCAGGATGTGATGAGCCGACATCGAGGTGCCAAACACCGCCGTCGATATGAACTCTTGGGCGGTATTAGCCTGTTATCCCCGGAGTACCTTTTATTCGTTGAGCGATGGCCTTTCCATGCAGAACCACCGGATCACTAAGACCTGCTTTCGCATCTGCTCGAGTTGTCACTCTCGCAGTTAAGCTAGCTTATGCCTTTGCACTTAAAATTACGATTTCTGACCGTAATTAGCTAACCTTTGTGCTCCTCCGTTACTCTTTAGGAGGAGACCGCCCCAGTCAAACTACCCACCAGACATTGTCTTTATTCCAGATAATGGAATTAAATTAGAATATTAAATTTTAAAGGGTGGTATTTCAAGTATGGCTTAATTAAAACTTGCGTTTTAAGTTTAAAACCTCCCACCTATCCTATACATTAAAAATTAATATTCAATATCAAGCTATAGTAAAGGTTCACGGGGTCTTTCCGTCTTGCCGCGGGTACACTGCATCTTCACAGCAATTTCAATTTCACTGAGTCTCGGGTGGAGACAGTCTGGCCATCATTACGCCATTCGTGCAGGTCGGAACTTACCCGACAAGGAATTTCGCTACCTTAGGACCGTTATAGTTACGGCCGCCGTTTACTGGGGCTTCGATCAAAAGCTTTGTATTTCTACTAACTCTATTAATTAACCTTCCAGCACCGGGCAGGCGTCACACCGTATACTTCCACTTACGTGTTTGCACAGTGCTATGTTTTTATTAAACAGTTGCAGCCAGCTATTATCTGCGACTGGATTCAGCTTGATTCGTTTAGAATTTTACTTAATACCAGCGTGCCTTTTCCCAAAGTTACGACACTATTTTGCCTAGTTCCTTCACCCGAGTTCTCTCAAGCGCCTTAGTATTCTCTACTTAACCACCTGTGTTGGTTTGTAGTACGGCTTTATTTTTATTTTTGCTTTAAAAGCTTTTCTTGTAAGTATGGCATTAACTAATTTATCATATTTAATGATTATTCATTGTATCTTAAAGTTAAAACTTCTACGTACTTAAACCAAGACAACCGACACCTGGATAGTTTAGCCTTCTTCGTCCCTTTTTTAGCAATAAAAATAAAGTACAGGAATATTAACCTGTTGTTCATCGACTACGCTTTTCAGCCTCATCTTAGAGACCGACTTACCCTGCCTTGATTAACATTGGACAGGAAACCTTAGTTTTTCGGCGAGCAGGTTTTTCACCCGCTTTATCGTTACTTATGTCAGCATTCGCACTTCTGATACCTCCAGAAAATTTTTCAATTTTCCTTCAACAGCTTACAGAACGCTCCTCTACCTAACAATAATAAATATTGTTACCACAGCTTCGGTATATAGTTTAGCCCCGTTACATCTTCCGCGCAGGTTGACTCGACCAGTGAGCTATTACGCTTTCTTTAAATGATGGCTGCTTCTAAGTCAACATCCTGGTTGTTTATGCCCCCCCACATCGTTTTCCACTTAACTATAATTTTGGGACCTTAGCTGGTGGTCTGGGTTGTTTCCCTTTTCACGACGAATGTTAGCACTCGCCGTGTGTCTCCCATGATAACATTCTTCGATATTCGGAGTTTGCAACGGTTCAAAAATCGGTAGATTCCTTACCCGAAACAGTGCTCTACCCTCGAAGATGAATTACATGAGGCGCTACCTAAATAGCTTTCGAGGAGAACCAGCTATCTCCCGGTTTGATTGGCCTTTCACCCCTAACCACAAGTCATCTGCTAATTTTTCAACATTAGTCAGTTCAGTCCTTCAATTAGTTTTAATTAATTTTCAACTTGCTCATGGTTAGATCACCGGGTTTCGGGTCTATATCTTGAAACTATTTGCCCATTTAAGACTCGGTTTCCCTTTGGCTACCCTATATGGTTAACCTTGCTACAAAATATAAGTCGCTGACCCATTATACAAAAGGTACGCAGTTACATTATATAAATGCTTCTACTGCTTGTACGTATACGGTTTCAGGTTCTATTTCACTCCCCTTACCGGGGTTCTTTTCACCTTTCCCTCACGGTACTAGTTCACTATCGGTCAATCAGGAGTATTTAGTCTTGGAGGATGGTCCCCCCGTATTCAAACAGGATTACACGTGTCCCGTTTTACTATTAGAGAAAAAAAAATATAATTTTTTGTATACGGGACTATCACCCTATATTATGTTTTTTTCCAAAAACTTCTACTAAAATATATTTTTTTAAAATATCTCTTGACTTGTCCCATTTCGCTCGCCACTACTAAGGGAATCTCAATTGATTTTTTTTCCTCAGGTTACTTAGATGTTTCAGTTCACCTGGTTTGCTTTTTGTTATTATGTATTCATAACAAAATAGTGTTTTAAAAACACTGGGTTTCCCCATTCGGGTATCATTGATTTTATCGGGTCAATCACCTTATCAATGCTTTTCGCAGATTTGCACGCCCTTCTTCGCCTCTGATTGCCTAGGCATCCACCGTATACGCTTAGTTTCTTAATTTTATAAAACTTAAAATGTATAAATTAATATTTTTGAATTTTAAATAATAATGTTTATAATGTATATAATTTTACTTTAATATATAAACAATATGGAGCTAAGCGGGGTCGAACCGCTGACCTCCTACTTGCAAGGCAGGCGCTCTACCAGCTGAGCTATAGCCCCTTTAAAATAAAAGGGGATATTTTTAAAATATTTTAATAATTTAATAGGTCAGTTAAAATATAAAATTTAGGCCTGAGTGGAATTGAACCACCGACCTCACCCTTATCAGGGGTGTGCTCTGACCATCTGAGCTACAAGCCTATTTTTGAATATTTGTTATATTTTAAAATTTATATGGGCACTCACGTTTTTAATAAAGTAAGGAGGTGATCCAACCGCAGGTTCCCCTACGGTTACCTTGTTACGACTTCACCCCAGTTATGAACCACAAAGTGGTAATTGCCCTTCCTTAGATTAAGCTAATTACTTCTTTTACAGCTCACTTCCATGGTGTGACGGGCGGTGTGTACAAGGCCCGGGAACGTATTCACCGTAGCATGCTGATCTACGATTACTAGCGATTCCGACTTCATGGAGTCGAGTTGCAGACTCCAATCCGGACTGAGATGTATTTTTGAGATTGGCTTGCTCTCGCGAGTTAGCTACTCTTTGTGTACACCATTGTAGCACGTGTGTAGCCCTACTCATAAGGGCCATGATGACTTGACGTCGTCCTCACCTTCCTCCAGTTTATCACTGGCAGGCTCCTTTGAGTTCCCGACTTTCTCGATGGCAACAAAGGATAAGGGTTGCGCTCGTTGCGGGACTTAACCCAACATTTCACAACACGAGCTGACGACAGCCATGCAGCACCTGTCTCAGAATTCCAATAGGACCAATTTCATTTCTGAAATGTTTTCTGGATGTCAAGAGTAGGTAAGGTTTTTCGCGTTGCATCGAATTAAACCACATGCTCCACCGCTTGTGCGGGCCCCCGTCAATTCATTTGAGTTTTAACCTTGCGGTCGTACTCCCCAGGCGGTCGATTTAACACGTTAGCTACGAAAGCTATATCTCAAGGATACAACTTTCAAATCGACATTGTTTACGGCATGGACTACCAGGGTATCTAATCCTGTTTGCTACCCACGCTTTCGCACCTCAGCGTCAGTTTTTGCCCAGGGGGTCGCCTTCGCCACTGGTATTCCTCCAGATATCTGCGCATTTCACCGCTACACCTGGAATTCTACCCCCCTCTACAAAACTCTAGTTTATTAGTTTCAAATGCAGTTCCTAAGTTAAGCTTAGGGATTTCACATCTGACTTAATATACCGCCTACGTGCTCTTTACGCCCAGTAATTCCGATTAACGCTCGCACCCCCCGTATTACCGCGGCTGCTGGCACGGAGTTAGCCGGTGCTTCTTTTGAAGGTAACGTCAATTATTAACATATTAAGTTAATTTTTTTCTTTCCCTCTGAAAGTGCTTTACAACCCTAAGGTCTTCATCGCACACGCGGCATAGCTGCATCAGGCTTTCGCCCATTGTGCAATATTCCCCACTGCTGCCTCCCGTAAGAGTCTGGACCGTGTCTCAGTTCCAGTGTGGCTGGTCGTCCTCTCAGACCAGCTAGAGATTATTGCCTAAGTGAGCCTTTACCTCGCTTACTAGCTAATCTCGTCTGGGCACATTCAATGGCATGATATTATTTACCCCTTTGGTCTTTTTACAAGACATTATATGGTATTAGCTATCATTTCTAATAGTTATTCCCTTCCATTGGGTAGTTCCCCAGATATTACTCACCCGTTCGCCGCTCGCCGTCAAAATAGTTAAACTATTTTTCGTTGCCGCTCGACTTGCATGTGTTAAGCTTGCCGCTAGCGTTCAATCTGAGCCATGATCAAACTCTTCAATTTGAGAACAAATTTTTTTTCTTTAAAACTAATTTTAAATTTACATGTTTATTTATTGACTCTAAAAAAATTAATTTTTAATTTATTAAAAATATTTTTCTGTGAGTGCCCATATAAATTTAAAAATAATTTTATTTAAAATTATTTAATTTTAAAAATATTTTTAAACAATTTAATTCTAAAATATTTATTTATAATGTCAAGGAATTATTATTATTTCTAAAATAACTTGTTTTTATAATTTTATTATTTTTAAATATTTATTTAGTTTATTTAAAATGTATTTAAATATTTTAATTAATTTAAAATATGTATAATAATTTTTTATATATTTTTAAAATTATTTATTGCTAATTTTAAATATTTTTAGTACAATTATTTATATAATTAATGGGTCGTTAGCTCAGTTGGTAGAGCACTTGACTTTTAATCAATTGGTCGCAGGTTCAAATCCCGCACGACCCATTATTTATATAAATATAATATTTATAAGGAATAAAACATGAAATTTGATATTATTAAAGAGACATTTTTAAATAATGTTTATCAATTAAATTATATATTAAATACTAATAATTTATATATATATAATAATATTTTATTAAAAGTTAAAAATAATATTTTATTAGTTACTCATGCTAATCAAGAAATGGAAATAATATCAAAAGTTAAATTATGTGGAAATTCTGAAGATGGATCAATAACAGTTTCCACTAAAAATTTTATAAATATATTTAAAAATTTACCAGATAATTCTGAAATTTTAATAAAATTAGAAAAAGATTTAATATTTATGAAAACAAAAAAAATTAAATTTTGTTTATCTACATTGCCATCAAATAATTTTCCTAGTATAGATAAATGGATTATTAAAAATCAATTGGAATTTATATTAAATCAGCATGTGTTTAAAAATATTATTAACAGCACTTATTTTTCAATATCAAATAATGATATTAAATATTCATTAAATGGCATATTTTTGGAAATCAAAAAAAATATAATACAATGCACTGCTTCAGATGGACATAGATTATCTATTTGTACTTTATATATTACGCAAGAATTACCATTTTGTTCTATAATTATACCTAAAAAAGGAATTTTAGAAATAATGCGTTTATTAAAAAAAGGTGATATGAAATTACAAATAGGTAAAAACAATATACGTATATATATTAAAAATTTAATATTTACTTCAAAATTAATAAATGGAAATTATCCAAATTATAAAAATTTATTAGATAATAAAAAAGGAGAAAGTTTTGAAATAAATTCAGATGATTTTAAAGAAGCTATTAAACGTGTATCTATTTTAGCAAGTGAAAAATTTAATATTGTATATTTAATTTTAAATAAAAATAATTTAAAAATAAAAACATATAAACCGCCAAAAGAAAAAGCGGAAGAATTTATTGAAATTATTTATAATGGACCTAAAATAAAAATTGGTGTTAATTTAAATTATATTTTATCTATATTAAATTCATTTGTTAAAAAATATATCAAAATATTAATTAAAGATTTGGATAATAGTATTCAAATAACATATATTAGTAAAAATATCAAATATTTACACATTATAATGCCAATAGTAATATAAAATTTTTATTTTTGAATATTTTTAATCATTTTTTGTAATTCTTTAGTTTTATAAAGATATTTAATAATATCATAACCTCCTATAAATTCTTTATTAATCCATATTTGAGGAAAAGTATACCAATTTGAATATTTAGGTAGTTCTTGTTTTATAAATGGTTTTTCTAAAATATTAACATATGAAAATTTATTACAACATTTAAATAAAATTTGAACAGCTTTTTCTGAAAAAGAGCAATTAGGATTTTTAGGTGTACCTTTCATATATATTAAAATTAAATTATTATTAATTTGTTTTTTTATTTCTTCAATAGTTTTCATTTAAAACCAATTTAAAATAATTATTAATATAATTAGTTATTAATGTTTGTTATTTTTAAAACAATTTATTTTGTTTAAAGTAGGGCACTTAGTGCCCCGTGTAAAATTAAGAAATTATTTTCGTTACTATTCCAGCACCTACAGTTTTACCACCTTCTCTAATAGCAAATCTCAAACCTACGTCCATAGCTATTGGACTTATTAAAGTAACTATCATTTTAATATTATCTCCTGGCATAACCATTTCAATATTATTTTGTGAAAATTCAATATTACCTGTAACATCAGTTGTTCTAAAATAAAATTGTGGTCTGTAACCTTTAAAAAATGGTGTATGTCTACCTCCTTCTTCTTTATTTAATATATAAACTTCTGACTCAAAAACAGTATGGGGTTTTATTGATCCTGGTTTTGCTAATACCTGTCCTCTCTCAATGTCTTCTCGTTTTATACCTCTTAGTAAAACACCTATATTTTCTCCAGCTCTTCCTTCATCTAATAATTTACGAAACATTTCAACACCTGTACAAGTAGTTTTAACAGTATTTTTAATTCCTATTATTTCGATTTCTTCACCAATTTTGATAATTCCTCTTTCAACTCTACCAGTTACTACTGTACCTCTACCAGAAATTGAAAAAACATCTTCAATAGGTAATAAAAAATCTTTTTCAATCAATCTTTTAGGATTAGGGATATATGTATCTAAACTATTTGAAAGATCTATAATTTTGTTTACCCATTTTGAATTTCCATCTAAAGCTTTTAACGCTGATCCTCTAATTACTGGTGTTGTATCACCTGGAAAATTGTATTGTGTTAAAAGCTCTCTTACTTCCATTTCTACTAATTCTAAAAGTTCTTCATCTTTAACCATATCGCATTTATTTAAAAAAACAATTATATAAGGAACACCTACTTGTCGACTAAGTAAAATATGCTCTCTAGTTTGTGGCATTGGTCCATCAGTCGCTGCTACTACTAATATTGCTCCGTCCATTTGAGCTGCTCCTGTAATCATATTTTTAACATAATCAGCATGTCCAGGACAATCAACGTGAGCATAATGACGAATATTTGTATCATATTCAACATGTGAAGTATTAATTGTAATACCTCTAGCTTTTTCTTCCGGTGCACTGTCGATTTGTTCAAATGCTTTTGCTGTACCGCCATATTTTTTAGCTAAAATTGTAGTAATTGCTGATGTTAAAGTTGTTTTACCATGATCAACATGACCTATAGTTCCAACATTTAAGTGTATTTTTTTGCGTTCAAATTTTTTTTTTGACAAAATAATTTCCTTTTAATTTTAGTTTTTTGTTTAATTTAAAATATTTTTTATAATTATATTAATAATTAAATTTTAATTTTAGTTTTTGCTTTATTTAAAATATATTATTTTAAAATTATATTAATAATTAGATTTTAATTTAAAGTTAATTATAAATAATAAAATTACTAATATCCTCTTTTTTCTATAATTTTTTTAGATATATTATTAGGTGTTAAATCATATTTAATAAATTTCATATAATAGAATGCTCTTCCTTTAGTTAATGATCTTAAGTTAGTAGCATATCCAAACATTTCAGATAAAGGAACTTCTGCGTAAATAATTATATTATTTAAATTATTTTCTTGGCCTTTTAAAATACCTCTTCTTCTACTTAAATCACCAATTATATCACCTATATAATTTTTAGGTGTTTCAACTTCTACTTTCATAATCGGTTCAAGTAATATTGGTTTTGATTTTTTAAAACCTTCTTTAAATGCCATAGATGCAGCTATTTTAAAAGCAATTTCTGATGAATCAACATCATGATACGATCCGTAATGTAAACGTACACCAATATTGACAACTGGATAACCTGCTAATGGTCCAGATTTTAATTGTTCTTTAATACCCTTTTTAATTGCTAAAATATATTCATTAGGAATAACTCCTCCTTTAATATTATTAATAAATTCATAGTTATTTAAATTTAAATTTAAATTTAATGGATAAATATCAATAACTACATGCCCATATTGTCCTCGTCCTCCAGTTTGTTTAATATATTTTCCTTCAATATTTAAACTTTTTTTTTTAATTGTTTCACGATATGCTACTTGAGGTTTGCCAATATTTGCTTCAACATTAAACTCACGCTTCATTCTTTCTACTATAATATCAAGATGCAATTCTCCCATACCTGATATTATTGTTTGGTTTGTTTCTAAATCTATTAGCACTTTGAATGATGGATCTTCTTTTGATAAACGATTTAAAGCTATACTCATTTTTTCTTGATCGCTTTTAGTTTTAGGTTCAACTGCTATTGAAATTACTGGTAAAGGGAATTCCATTTTTTCTAAAACTATTGGATTATTTATATCACATAAAGTATCTCCAGTTATAACATTTTTTAAACCTATAGCTGCAAATATATCTCCAGTAAAAACTTTTTTAATTTCTTCTCTTTTATTAGCATGCATTTGTAAAATACGACCAAATCTTTCTCTTATTAATTTTGTTGAATTTAATACAATATCTCCTGAATTAATAAAACCTGAATAAACTCTTAAAAAAGTTAAATTTCCGACATAAGGATCGTTAATAATTTTAAAAGCTAATGCTGAAAAAGGTTCTTTGTCATTTGATAAACGTTTTATTTTTTTTTTGTCTTTTGAAATACCATTTATATATTTAATATCTTTAGGTGATGGTAAATATTCTATTATTGAATCCAATAAAGCTTGAACACCCTTGTTTTTAAATGCTGACCCACATGTAATTAAAGTTATTTCGTTGTTTAAAACACGTTTTCTTAAGGATTTTTTTATTTCAATATCGCTTATTTTTTTACCATCTAAATATTTTTGCATTAATTCTTCTGATACTTCTGCAGCGTATTCTAATAATTTTTTATTCCATTTTTTAGATATAATTTTCATATTATCTGGAATTTTTTTGTATTTAAAAGTATTACCTAAATCAAAATCATTCCATATAACAGCTTTCATTTTAATTAAATCTATAATTCCGATAAATTTTTCTTCTTTTCCTATTGGAATTTGTATTGGAACTGGTTCTGAATTTAAACGTTTTTTTATTTGCTTTATTACTTTAAAAAAATCAGCACCAATTCTATCCATTTTATTTATAAATGCAATTCTAGGAACATTATATTTATTAGCTTGCTTCCATACAGTTTCAGATTGTGGTTGAACTCCGCCAACTGAACAATATACCATTATTACACCATCTAATACTCTCATTGACCTTTCAACTTCAATAGTAAAATCAACATGTCCTGGAGTATCTATTATATTAATTTTATGTGGTTTAAATTGATTTGACATACCAGACCAAAATGTTGTTGTAGATGCTGCAGTTATTGTAATACCTCTTTCTTGTTCTTGTTCCATCCAATCCATAGTTGCTGTTCCATCGTGAACTTCACCAATTTTATGGTTAACTCCAGTATAAAATAAAATACGTTCAGTAATTGTTGTTTTACCTGCGTCTATATGTGCGCTAATACCAATATTACGATAATATTCAATAGGTGTCTTTCTTACCATTTAAACTCCTTATTTTTAAAATTATTACCATTTATAATGTGCAAATGCTTTATTTGCTTCAGCCATTTTATGGACATTTTCGCGTTTTTTAAATGCTAATCCTTTATTATTTGACGCGTCAAATAATTCATTTGATAATTTTAATGACATAGATTTATTTTTACGTTTTTGTGCTGCTTTAATAATCCATCTCATTGCTAACGAATTTCTTCTTTTCAAATTAACTTCAATTGGTACTTGATAATTTGCTCCGCCTATTTTACGTGATTTAACTTCTACTAATGGACCAATATTTATAATAGCTTTTTTAAATACTTCTAACGAAAAATTTTTAGTATAATTTATTAAATTTTCTAAAGCATTATATACTATTGATTGAGCTAAAGTTTTTTTACCGTTAACCATTATTATGTTAATAAATTTTGTTAATAATTTTGATTTAAATTTTGGATCCGGTAAAATTTTATGTTTTTTTATTTTTTTTTTACGTGACATATAACTCCATATTTAATAATATAAATATATTATTAATTTTAAAAATTATTTTGGTTTTTTAACGCCATATTTAGATCTTGATTTTTTTCTATCTTTTACGCCATTACAATCAAGTGATCCTCTAATAGTGTGATATCTTACACCAGGTAAATCTTTAACTCTTCCACCTCTAATTAACACAACTGAATGTTCTTGTAGATTATGTCCTTCTCCTCCAATATATGAAGTAATTTCAAAACCATTAGTTAGACGTACTCTACAAACTTTTCGTAATGCTGAATTAGGTTTTTTAGGAGTAGTGGTATATACTTTAATACATACACCTCTTTTTTGAGGACAATTTTTTAATGCTGGTACGTTACTTTTATTTTTTTTTGATAATCTAGATTTTCTAATTAATTGATTAATTGTTACCATTTTAACCTTTTTTATTTTAAATATGTTACTTAAAATTAAATTTTTAAAATAAATAAATTTTAAAAATTGTCAAGTATGAATTTATTTTTTAAAAACACTTTATAAATGTTAAAAATATTAATGTTTTAAAATTATTATGATAATTTTTATTATATTTACATAATAAATAATAATTTAATTACTTTTGAATGGAATTTAATTACAAATAACATTAATTATTATATTTTAAATTTTTTTTTTCAAAATTAAATATTTTATAAATTTATTTATTATAAATAAGGATAAAATGTCTAAAATTAAAAAAATAATAGCTAGAGAAATTTTGGATTCTAGAGGTTTTCCAACTGTTGAAACTGAAGTTCATTTAAATAGTGGTTTTATAGGTATAGCTTCAGTTCCTTCTGGTTCGTCTACTGGTACTTATGAATCATTAGAATTAAGAGATGATGATAAATTAAGATTTTTAGGTAAAGGTGTTTTAAAATCAGTTGATATTATTAATAAAAAAATTTCACGTATTCTTATTAATGAAGATTCGTTAAATCAAAATTATATTGATAATTTAATGATTAAATTAGATGGTACTAAAAATAAATCAAAATTAGGTGCTAATTCTATTTTAAGTGTATCTTTAGCAAACGTAAAAGCTGCAGCGTATTATAAATGCATACCTTTATATGAATATATATCTGAATTAAATGGAACTCCTAAAATATTTTCAATGCCATTACCAATGATAAATATAATTAACGGTGGAAAACATGCTGATAATAATATAGATATTCAAGAATTTATGATACAACCTATAAACGCAAAAACTTTTAAAGATTCAATAATAATTAGCGCAAATATATTTCATAATTTAGGTAAAATTCTTAAAAAAAAAAATATGATAACTTCGGTTGGTGATGAAGGTGGTTATGCTCCAAATTTAAAATCAAATGATGAAGCTTTTGATTTAATTATCGAAGCTATTGAAAATTCTGGTTATAAATTATATAAAGATATATCTTTGGCTATTGATTGTGCAGCATCAGAATTATATAAAGATAAAAAATATATAATATCAGAAAATAATATTAAAAAAGAATTCACATCTATAGAATTTAGTGATTTTTTAAAAAAATTAACAAATAAATATCCAATATTATCTATAGAAGATGGATTAGATGAATCTGATTGGGAAGGATTTGTTTATCAAACAAAAATTATGGGCAATAAAATTCAACTTGTTGGTGATGATTTGTTTGTTACAAATCCTGATTTATTAAAAAAAGGTATTATTAATAATGTTGCAAATTCTATTTTAATAAAATATAATCAAATTGGTACTCTTACTGAAACTTTGAATACAATTAAAATAGCTAAAAAAAATGGTTATACAACTATAATATCGCATCGTTCTGGAGAAACTGAAGATACAACTATTTGTGATTTAGCTGTAGGAACTTCAGCTGGTCAAATTAAAACAGGTTCTATAAGTAGAACAGATCGAATAGCAAAATATAATAGACTCATTAGAATTGAAGAAATACTTAAAGAAAAAATTATATTTAATGGTTTAACAGAAATTAAAAATCAAAAATTATTTTAAAAAAAAATTTCTTAAAATTTGTGAACATTTTTTTTTTAATATACCTGAAGTAATTTTAATTTTATGATCATAACCTAAATTATTTAAAGTATTCATTAAAAAATTAATTGAGCCTAGTTTGTTACATGATGCCCCAAAAACTATTTTTTCAATTTTACTGTTTAATATAGCACCTATACACATTATACAAGGTTCTAATGTAACATAAAGTGTTGTATTTAATAAATAATTATTTTTTAATATTTTACAACTATTTCTTATAACATTAATTTCTGAATGTGCAGTTGGATCGTTTTTTTGAATAGATTTATTATAAGATTTACTAATTATTTTATCTTTAAACATAAGTATTGATCCAATCGGTATTTCATTGTTTTTTTTTGCTTTTAAAGCTAATTTGTATGCTTTATTCATCCAATATAAATCATTATATTTTAACATTATTTAAATTTTGAATTTATAATATAATTTTATAAATAAATATTTTTCGAAAATTTAAATATTTAAACGTAAATATAATCTAATTAAAACATTTCCTATGATTTTAATTTTTTTAATATACCAATTTTTAGGTAATTTTATTATTTTTTTTTTTTTTGATTCTATATAAATTAATGATGTATTTGATAAATATTTATTTTTTTCTAATAAATTTATAGTTTTATTTAATAAATTTTTTTTAAAAGGTGGATCTAAAAATACTATATTAAAACGAACTTTACTTTTTATATTAAGCCAATTTATTGTATTAATATTAATTACGCAATTATTATAATTATTATAATTTAATAATTTTAAATTTTGTTTTAATTGATTTATAATATTTTTATTATTATCTAAAAAAAAAACTTTATTAGCATAATTAGATAATGCTTCTATTCCTAATGAACCACTACCAGCAAAGCAATCTAAACATATAGAATTTTTAATAATAGGTTTAATCCAATTAAATAATATTTTTTTAATTATACTTGTTGTTGGACGTAAATTATAATTATTATTAATAAATAATTTATAATTTTTCCATTTACCTGTATTAATATTTATTTTGTTTATATTTTTTTTGTTTTTAAATAAATTAATATTTTTATAATTTGACATAAAATCTTATTTTATTTTATTATTAAAATAAAATGTTTTAAAATAAATATATTAAATAAATATTATTATGTGAATTTATATATAATTATTATTTTTTTTAATTTAAAGTAAATTTATTTAATATTCTATATTTTCAAAAATTTTTTTGGAAAAAATTATTTTTTCATTTAGTTTTTTGTTAATTATTAAAAAATTTTTATTAATATTATTATTAGTGTTAATTTTAAATATTTTATTTTTGTTAGTAATTATAAAAATATAATTTTTAATATTATCATATATAATTGAAATTATTTTACTGTTATTTATAATATTAAATTTATTATTTAAATTTTTTTTATTATAATTTTTATTAATTTTTTTAACAATATATTTATATTCTGTTATAATTAAAATATTTTTATATTTATTATTTTTAATAATTGTATAAATTAATTTATCGTTTTTTTCTAAATTTATTATTTTAACACC
Organism: Candidatus Psyllophila symbiotica; assembly: GCA_030849185.1. Lineage (GTDB taxonomy): Bacteria > Pseudomonadota > Gammaproteobacteria > Enterobacterales > Enterobacteriaceae_A. The sequence continues at coordinate 199,114 of CP102980.1, forward strand.
TAAATTATTAAAATTAGTTTCTTTAATTTTATTTTCTATAAAATATATTGTTTTACCATTTAATGAAAATAAAATAATTTCATTATTTAAATTAATTGTATTAATATCAATTATTTCATCATTTTTATTTAAATTAATAATTTTAGTTTTTTTTAAATTGATATTTAAAAAATTTTTAATATTTATTTTTTTAAATATACCTTTTTTAGTTGTAATAATAATATATTTAAATTTTTTAATATTATTAATTGATAAAATTTTATTAATATATTCATTTTTTTTAATTTTTAAAATATTTTTAATATTATATTTTTGATTTTTAAAATTATAATTTATAAAATTTTTTACTTCTACTAAATATAAAAAACCAAAATTTGAAAATAATAAAATTTTTTCATAAATATTTGTAAATATAAAACAACGTATTAAATCTTTATATTTTTTTTTTTTAATATTTATTTTTTTTTTATAATAATTAATATCGCCTTTATATGTAATAAATAATAATATGTTTTTATTTGATATAATTTTTTTAGAATTTAATTCATAATTATTAAATTTAATTTTTGTACGTCTGTTATCACCAAAATTTTTTTTTAAATTTATTAATTCTTCTGTAATAATATTTATTAAATATTTTGAGTTTTTTAAAATCATTATTAAATTAATACTTTTTTTAATTAATTTTTTATATTCGGTAATTAAATTATTATATTCCATTCCAATTAATTTATGTAAACGTAAATCTAAAATTGCTTTTACTTGATTTATTGAAAAATAATATTTTTTTTTATCAATATTTTTTTTTTTATATAACCAATCATGATGATCAAAATTTTCTTGTGAATATTTTATTATAGTATAAAATTTTTTAAATTTCCAATAATTAAATATTAGTATTTTTTCTGCTTCTTTTAATGTTTTTACTTTTTTTAATATTTTAATTATAATTTTAATATTTATTAATGCAATAATTAAACCTTCTAAAATATGTGTTCTTTCTTTTATTTTGTTTAATAAAAATTTTGTTCTTCTTGTTACAATTTCTCTTCTATGATTTAAAAAAGCTTCTAAAATATTTTTAATATTTAATAATTTTGGTTGACCTTTATGTAACGCTACCATATTTATATTAAATGAAATTTCTAATTTTGTTAATAAATATAATTTTTTTAAAATTTTTTTTGTTATTGTTTTTTTTTTTAATTCAATTACTATTCTCATTCCATCTTTATCAGATTCATCACGTATTTTATTAATTTCTTTTATTTTTTTTTTTTTTATTAATTCTAAAATTCTTTTAATTAAACATAATTTATTTACTTGATATGGAAGTTCTTTTATTATAATATTTTCATTTTTGTTTTTTGGATTTTTTTCTATTTTAATATTTGCTCTTATTAAAATTTTTCCCCTTCCAGTTTTATAAGCTTTTTTAATTTCTTCTGTACCGTATATTATTGCTGATGTTGGAAAATCTGGTCCTGGAATATATTTCATTAATTTTTTAATAGTAATATTTTTGTTATTAATATAATTTATACAAGCGTTTATTACTTCAGATAAATTATGTGGCGGTATATTAGTTGCCATTCCTACAGCAATACCAGATGAACCATTTATTAATAAATTAGGAATTTTTGAAGGTAAAACTGATGGTATTAATTTAGTATTGTCATAATTTGGAATAAATTCTACTGTGTTTTTTTCTAAATCAGATAATAATTCATATGCAATTTTTGACATTCTAATTTCAGTATATCTCATAGCAGCAGCATGATCACCATCAATAGATCCAAAATTACCTTGTCCATCAATTAGAATATATCTTAAAGAAAAAGTTTGTGACATTCTAACAATTGAATCGTATACAGCTTTATCTCCATGAGGATGATATTTACCAATTACATCTCCAACTATTCTAGCAGATTTTTTATAAATATTAACCCAATTATTATTCATTTTGTACATTGCATATAATATTCTACGATGTACTGGTTTTAATCCGTCTCTAACATCTGGTAATGCTCTACAAATAATTACAGACATAGCGTAATCAAGATATGATTTTTTAAGTTCTTTTTCTATATTTATACTTTTTTTTTTTTTAATATTAATCATAAATTTCCATTATAATATCTTAAATATTAGTTTTTAAATTTTGTAAGTAGTTTTAAAATGCAACTTATATTTATTATAATTTAAATTTATTAAAGTAATTTAAATAAAGCTATTGTTTTTTTTTAAAAATATATTATAATTAAATGTTTTTGAATAATATGCCGGCTTAGCTCAGTAGGCAGAGCAACTGATTTGTAATCAGTGGGTCACCAGTTCAATTCCGGTAGCCGGCAATTATATAAATATTGATGGGGTTCCCGAGTGGTTAAAGGGAGCAGACTGTAAATCTGCCGTCTTAGACTTCGAAGGTTCGAATCCTTCTCCCATCATAATATTATTTATTATCTATTATCTATTATTTTTATTTTAAAATGCGGATATAGTATAAAGGTATTATATTAGCCTTCCAAGTTAATGATATGGGTTCAATTCCCATTATCCGCTTTATTTTAAAATAATATTATTAATAAATTTATAATAAAATATATTTTTAACAATTATAAAAATAATATATAAATATTTTTAAATACAATTAATTTTTATTATTAAACAATAATTTATATTATTTTAAAGGATATTATGAATATTATTAAAGATTTTAATATAATTAAATTTTTTATAAATAAATATGCGTATATATTATTATTATTCTTATTAAGTTTATTTTTTTATAACAAATTTAATATATTTTTAAATATATTATTAACTTCATTAATTATATTTGTTAATATTTTTATAATTATAAAAATAATTAATAAAAAAAAAATAAATGTAATTATTAATGAAATAATTTTAGAAATTAATAAAATATTTTGGCCTACTCATTTAGAAACATTACGTAATGCATTTATTATAACTATAATAATAGTTTTAACTTCATTAATTTTATATTTTTTAGATAATATTGTATTTTATTTTATAAATTCTATAATTTTTTTATAAAATTTGATTATATTTAAAATAATTTAATATTATAGAATTATAAATATTTTAAAATATAAGGTAATAAAATAATGAAAAAAAAAATTCAAACGTTTTTAAAATTACAAGTATCAGCTGGAATGGCCAATCCTAGTCCTCCAGTTGGGCCAGCATTAGGTCAAAAAGGTATAAATATTATGGATTTTTGTAAAAAATTTAATAATATGACTAATAATTTTGAAAAAGGAATTCCTATTCCTGTTGTTATTACAATTTATTCAGATAAAACTTTTAAATTTATTATTAAAACTCCACCTACTACTTTTTTAATTAAAAAAAAAATAGGAATAAAATCAGGTTCTGATAAACCTAATAAAAATATAATTGGAAGTATTAGTTATTTTCAAATCAAAGAAATAGCTAAAATTAAATCTGTAGATATGACTGGTTCTAATATGGAAGCGTTAATTAATTCTATTAAAGGTACAGCAATTTCAATGGGTTTAACTATAAAAGGATAATAATTAAAATGTCAATTTTTAAAAAACGTATGAGTTTTATTAGAAATAAAATTAATTTTAATAAAGAATATAAAATTCAAGATGCAATTAATATTATTAAAGAATTAAGTATTGCTAAATTTATTGAGAGTATAGATGTTGCAATAAATTTAGCAATAGATATTAAAAAAAAACAAATTATTTGCGGTAATGTATTATTACCATATGGTACTGGTCGTTTAATTAAAATTGCTGTTTTTGCTGAAGGTTTGCAAGCTAATGAAGCAAAAAAAGCTAATGCTGATTATATAGGTATGCAAGATCTGGCTGAAAAAATTATTAATAAAAAAATAAATTTTCAAATTTTAATTGCATCAAAAGACTCACTTTATTTAGTTAATAAATTAAGTAAAATAATAGGACCTAAAGGATTAATGCCTGATTTAAAATTTGGCACTATATCTAATAATTTATATAAAACAGTTAAAAATTTTAAATTTGGTCAAATTATTTATAAAAATGATAAAAATGGAATTTTGCATAATACTATAGGAAAAACAAATTTTAATACATTTTTTTTAAAAGAAAATTTAGAAACATTATTAAATAAAATAAAATTACAAAAACCCCATAATATAAAAGGGAATTATATTAAAAAAATAACTTTATCAAGTACAATGGGTATTAGTTTAATTATTGATAAACGCTATTATTAATAAATAATAAATAATAAATTTTATAATGTTTTAAATATATTAATAAATAAATTTATTTAATGTTTATAAATTTAATTAAATTTAAATATTTTAAATTAACATTATAAAATTATGGAAAAAATTTTTTGTTTTTATTTTAAAAAAATGGAAAATAGTAATTTAAGAATATATCCTGGAAAATTAGGTAATAAAATATTTACAAAAATATCTAAAAAAGCATGGATTGAATGGTTAAAAGTTCAAACAATTTTGATAAATGAAAATAATTTAAATATGTCAAATGATGAAGATATTAAAAAAATCGAATGTAAAATGATTAATTTTTTATTCAAAAAATAATTATTTATTTTAAATTATAATAAATATATTAATTTTAATAGTATTTAATATATTTTTATAAAATATCTAAATTATTAAAATTTATTTTATATATTTATTTGAATTTAAATTTAAATATTTCCTCCTTATTAATTTTTTAAGGAGGGATATTTCAAATTATATGAATAAAATTAGTTATCCATAAAACTACTTAATATGTCTGAACGACTTGGGTGTTTTAATTTTTTAATTGCTTTTGCTTCTATTTGTCTAATACGTTCACGAGTTACATCTAATTTTTTTCCTATTTCTTCTAAAGTATAGTTAGAATTCATATTAATACCAAATCTCATTCTTAATACTTTAGATTCTCTTGCTGTAAGGCCTGATAATATTTTATTTGTTGTTATTTTTAAATTTTTAGAAGCTGCTCTTTTAAAAGGTGAAGTTGTTTTAATATCTTTTATAGAATTTCCAATATCTAATTTATTATCATCTCCAATAGGAGTATCTAAAGATATAGGTTCTTTAGATATTTTTAAGATTTTTAAAAGTTTTCTTTCTGATATTGACATACGTAATGCTAATTCTTTTGGTGTTGGTTTTAAACCTGTTTTTTTAATAATATTTTTTATAATTTTATTTAATTTATTAATTATTTCTATCATATGTGCTGGTATTCTTATAGTTCTAGCATGTTCTGTTATTGCTCTAGTAATTGATTGTCTAATCCACCAAGTAGCATATGTTGAAAATTTATATCCTCTACGATATTCAAATCTATCTACTGCTTTTATTAAACCTATATTACCTTCTTGAACTAAATCTAAAAATTGAAGACCACTATTATTATATTTTTTTGCTATTGATATTACTAAGCGTAAATTTGATCTTATTATTTCTTGTTTTGCAAAAATTATTTTATCTCTTCCTTTATTAATTTGAATATTTATATGTTTTATTGTTTTAATAGATAGACCTATTTTTTTTTTAATATATTCTATTTTTTGTATATTTTTATATATATTTTTATATTCTTTTTTGAGTATTAAAGACCAAGGATTGTTGGTTTTGATTTCTTTTTTTAACCAAATATTATATAATTCAAAATCTTTAAATAAATAATTAAATAAAATAAATGGTATTTTACATTTGTGAACACATTTTTTAATTATAAATTTTTCTTTTTTTTTTATATAATTTACTTTTGAATTTATTTTATTTATTATTTTATTGATTTCTTGTGGGACAAATCTAAATTTTTTAAAACATTTTATTAATTTTTTTTTTTCTTTTTTATAATAAATTGAATTTCTACTATAATATTTAATATAAAAATATATTTTTTTATAACCTATTCTTAAATTATTAAACATTTTATCTGATATATTGAAATTAATTTCTTGTTCTAAATCGAAATCGTTATCTAAAATTTTTATTTTTTTTTTATTATATTTTTTTCTTCTTCTTTGTCTTAAATTAACATGTATATTGTTTTTTTTATTTTTTTTATGTTTTTCAATAAAACCAATTAAAAAATCAGATATTCTATTTCCTCCTGTTTTAATTTTATTGTATTTTTTAAATACATAATTAATAGATTTAGGATATTCAATTAAATATGTTAATATTTGATTTGTTCCTTCTTCTATTCTTCTAGAAATATCTATTTCTTCTTCTCTTGTTAATAAATCTACAAAACCCATTTCTTTCATATACATACATATTGGGTCATTCATTTGGTTATCTTCAGTTTTATTATTTAATAAAATATTATTAAATTTATTTTTAAAATTTCTGTTTTTAAATTTTTTTTTAATACCCCCTTTTTTTTTAATTGAATTTAATACTTTTATACCTATATTATTTATCATTTTAATTATTTTTTTAATTTTTTCTGGATATTTTAATTTTAATGGTAATAAATTGTTTATTTCATTATATAGTAAATATCCATTTTTTTTACCTTTATTTATAAGTTCTTTTATTTGTAATTGTTGATTTTCATTTATTATCATTTTTAAAATTAATAAATTAATAACTTATGTTAATTTAAATATATTATAAATTATTTTTCAAAATATTGCAATTAATATTTCTAAATATTATAAATATTGAATATAGTATTGTTTAGTAAATTTATTTTTTTTTTTTCTATTAAATTTAAATCATTATCTTTTAATTTTAGGACTTTGTGTTTAATTTTTTTTTTTATAACTAAACATAAAAATTTTATAATATTATCTAAAAAAAATTTTTCAATTGATTTATTATCAAATAATTTGATATTTAATTTTAATAAAATTTTAATTACTTTATTTGTTTTTTTATTTCTATAAATTTCTAATATTTCACCTGTATTAATATTTGGATTTTTATTAATAATATTTAATAAATCTATAAATATATTTAATCCTGGGTAATTTTTTTTAATAGCATCTAATTTGTTTATTGATGGTATAAATTTTGATAATTTAGGGTATTGTATTAATAAAGAAATTATATTTCTCATGTTTGTTTTTTTAATTTTAAAATATTTATTTGAATTATTTAATTTGTTTTTCGTAACAACCCAATATTTTAATTGTGTATCATCTATTAAACCTATTTTAATGCTTAATAATTTTCTTAAATTAATTCTTAAAAAATCACCTGGAATTTTAGAAATTAATTTTAATGCATTTATACTTAATTTAATTTTGTCATTTATATTATTTAAATCTAATTTAAATGTTATTTTTTCAAACAAAAAATCTGAAAATGATTTTGCGTTATCAATTCTTTTTTGAAATTTTTCTTTACCTTCTTTTCTTATTAAAGTATCTGGGTCTTCTTTATTAGGTAAAAAAACAAATTTTATTTGTTTATTGTCTTTCATGTATGGTATACATATTTTTAATGAATTCCAAGCAGCTTTGTATCCAGAAGAATCCCCATCATAACAAAATATAATAGTATTAATAGTTTTGAATAATAATTGAATATGATATGTAGTTATAGATGTACCTAAAGAAGCTACTGCGTAATTAATTTCAAATTGTTTTAATGTTATTAAATCAAAATAGCCTTCTACTACTAAAATATATTTTAAATCTTTTTTTTTTTTTAATTTATATAAACCATAAAGATTTTGACCTTTACTAAATATTTCTGTTTCAGGTGAATTTAAATATTTAGGTAAATTATTGTTTAATACTCTTCCACCAAAACCAATTATTTTTTTATTATTATTTATAATAGGAAACATTATTCTATATATAAAGCGATCATATATTTTTTTCCCGTTAATAATAATCATTCCTGTTTTATTTAAAAGCTTTCTTTGTTTTTCATTATATCCAAATGTTTTTAATATATTATCTTTTTTAAATATAGCAAAACCAAGTGAAAATTTTTTAATTATTTTTTCATTTAAACCTCTATTTTTTAAATAATTTAATGCTTTAATACCATTAATTTCAAATAAATTTTTTTGATATAAATTTTTTATTTCTTCCATTATTTTGTATAAATTTTCTTTATTTGTTATTATAATTTTTTTTTTTTTAAGTTCATTTTCATAATCTATTTTTAAACCATTTATTATTGATAATTCTTCTATACTTTCAATAAATGTAAATTTTTCATAAGACATTAAAAAATCTATAGCATTACCATGTATATTACAACCGAAACAATAATAAAATTGTTTTTCATTATTTACAGTAAAAGAAGGAGTTTTTTCATTATGAAAAGGACAACATGAAACATAATATTTACCTTTTTTTTTTAAAGTTATACTTTTGTTAATTAAATTAGCTAAATCAGTAACATTAATTAAATTTCTAATAAATGTTTTAGAAATTGTTTTATAAATTTTTTTTTCCATATTTTAAAAGTTATTTTTAAAAATTAAAATTTATTTATTTTAATATTTACATTTAAATTTTTTTTAATACGTCTTTTTATAGCTGTAATTTTTGCTTTTTTACGTTTTGTAGTTGGTTTTTCATAAAATTCTCTTTTTTTTAATTCTGATAAAACTCCAGATTTTTCACATATTTTTTTAAATCGTCTTAAAGCTACTTCAAATGGTTCATTATCTTTAATTTTAATTTTTGGCATTTTTCTAAATTTTATTTATTTTTTTTAATATTTTAAAATACTCCTCCGACTGGATTTGAACCAGTGACATATGGATTAACAGTCCATCGTTCTACCAACTGAACTACAGAGGAATTTATATTTAAAATTATTATATTAAATAGTTTTAGTAATGTCAAATAAATTTTAAAAATTTAATAAATATACTAATTTATTATATTTTAATAATAAATTATATTCATATATGTATAACTAATCATTTTAATAAGTAATTAATGTCAAAAATAATTTTATAATAATAATTATATAAGGAAAAATGATAAATAAAATTTTAGAAAAATTATATAATTTTAATTTTATAAATAAATTTGAAGGATTAAAATTAATTAATGAAGTTTATAATAATAAATTAAATAATAATAAGATAATTTCGTTTGTTATTAGTATTAAAATACGAGGTTATTATTTAGAAGAAATATTAGGTTTTGTAAAAATTTTACTTAAAAATACAAAAAGAGTTATAAAACCTAATTATTTGTTTTCTGATATTGTAGGTACAGGAGGTGATAATATAAATAGCATTAATATATCAACTATTAGTGCTTTTATTTCATCAATTTATGGTATTAAAATTTTAAAACATGGTAATTATGGTGTATCTAGTTTTTCTGGTTCTTTTGATATATTATCAAAATTTAATATAAATTTAAATGTTAATTCATCTGAAATAATTAATATATTAAATAAATTTGGAATATTTTTTATAACTGCTTCAAAGTATAATAAAATTTTTAATAAAATTATATTAATTAGAAAAAAAATAAAAAGTAGTACTATATTTAATATTGTTGGCCCTCTTATTAATCCATTTAAACCTCCTGTAGTTTTAATAGGTGTAAATGATATAAAATTAATAATGATTATAATAAAAATATTAAAAATATTGAAATATAAAAATGCAGCTGTAGTTCATGGTGGTGGTATGGATGAAGTAGCTATTCATTCTAATACATATATATCAGAACTTAAAAAAAATTATATTATAACTTATCAATTAGAACCTAAATTAATAGGATTAAAAAAATATCCGTTAAATAAAATTTTAAATTCTAATAAAAAAAAAAATTATATTTTGTTTAAAAATATTTTAAAAGGTAAAGGTAATTCTATACATAATAAAGTTATATCTGCTAATGTTAGTTTACTATTAAAATTATTAGGAAAAGAAAATTTAGTTAAAAATACTAAAGTAATATTAAAAATTATTAAAAGTGGGTATAGTATTGATAAGATTAATATGTTTTTAAAAAAGGAAATATTCTTTAATGAAAACAATACTTAATAATATTATTTTAAATAAATTAAAATGGATTTTAAATTATAAAAAAAAAATATCTTTTAATTTTTTAAAATTAAATTTTAAAAAAAGTAATCGTGATTTTTATAAAGCATTAAATACAAAACATACTGTTTTTATTTTAGAATGTAAACAATCATCACCTTCTAAAGGAATATTAAGAAAAAATTTTAATATATTAAAAATTGTTAATGTATATAAAAAATATGCTAATGTAATTTCTGTATTAACTGATAAAAAATATTTTAATGGTAATTTTAAATTTTTGGAAAAAGCAAGTAAAAATACTAATTTACCTATTTTATGTAAAGATTTTATTATTGATGAATTTCAAATTTATTTAGCAAGATATTATAAAGCTGATGCAATTTTATTAATGTTATCAATATTAAATGATAATCAATACAAGAAATTAGAATTAGTAGCCAAAAAATTAAATATGGGTATATTAACTGAAATTTTAACTGAAAATGATCTTAATAGAGCTATTAATTTAAAAGCAAAAGTTATTGGTATTAATAATCGTAATTTAAATGATTTAAGTATTAATTTAGAACGTACTATTAAATTATCTACTAAAATACCTAAGGGTGTGATTATTATAAGTGAGTCTGGTATTACTAATAATATTCAAATTAGAAGAATTAGTAAATATGTTAATGGGTTTTTAATAGGTAGTTCTTTAATGATTGAAAAAAATTTAAATTATTCAGTTTGCAAATTACTTTTAGGTGAAAATAAAATTTGTGGATTAACTAGAAGAAAAGATATTAAATTAGCTTATAATAATGGAATAATTTATGGTGGTTTGATTTTTATAAATAATTCTCCACGACAAATAAATGTTAAAAAAGCATTTAATATTATTTTAAATATTCCATTAAAATATGTTGGGGTTTTTAAAAATGAAAATATTAAAAATATAGTTAAAATAAGTAAATTTTTAAATTTATATGCTATTCAATTACACGGCAAAGAAAATCAATATTATATAAATATATTAAGAAAATTTTTATCTTTTAAAATCCAAATTTGGAAAGCATTAAATATAAATAAAAAAATTCCAGAAAGAAATTTTAAATATGTTAAAAAATATATTTTTGATAATAAAGATGGAGGTACAGGTAAAAAATTTAATTGGAATTTAATTAAAAATGAATTTAATTTAGATAATGTTATTTTAGCAGGTGGGATAAATGTTAAAAATTGTAATGAAGCTATAAATTTGGGTTTTATAGGTTTAGATTTTAATTCAGGTATAGAAATTAAACCTGGTTATAAAAATGAAAAAACTTTAAATTTATTATTTAATACTCTTAGAAAATACTAATTAAATAATAATATTAAAAATTAATAAATATATAACAAATTAAATTAAAAAATAATTTTGGAAATTATGAAAAATATACTTAATCCTTATTTTGGTGATTTTGGTGGTCAATATGTTCCCCAAATTCTTATACCTCCTTTAAAAGAATTAGAAGATTTTTTTTTAAAATCATTAAATGATAATAATTTTAAAACGAAATTTTCAAATTTGCTTAAAAATTATGCTGGTCGTCCTACACCCTTAACATTATGTAAAAATATAACAAAAAATACAAAAACAAAATTGTATTTAAAACGCGAAGATTTATTACATGGTGGTGCACATAAAACAAATCAAGTTTTAGGACAAGTATTGTTAGCTAAAAAAATGAATAAATCTCAAATTATAGCTGAAACTGGTGCAGGTCAACATGGTGTTGCGTCAGCATTTGCTAGTGCTTTATTAGGTTTAAAATGTAGAATTTATATGGGTGAAAAAGATTTAAAACGCCAATTACCAAATGTTTTTAGAATGCGTCTTATGGGTGCTAAAGTAATACCAGTAAAAACAGGTTCTTCAACACTTAAAGATGCTTGCAATGAAGCGTTAAGAGATTGGTCCTTAAATTATAAAACTTCTCATTATATGTTAGGTACAGTAGCTGGTCCTCATCCGTATCCTACTATTGTACGTGAATTTCAAAAAATAATAGGCGAAGAAACTAAAAAACAAATAATTAAAAAAGAAAAAACTTTACCTAATATAATTTTAGCATGTGTTGGTGGGGGTTCTAATGCTATTGGTATATTTGCAGATTTTCTTAAAGATAATAAAGTTAAATTAATTGGTGTAGAACCTGCAGGAATGAGTTTGAAATCAAATAAACATAGTGCACCTATAAATTGCGGTAGTTTAGGAATATATTTTGGCATGAAATCTTTAATGCTTCAAGATAATGAAGGTCAAATAAAAGAATCGCATTCTATATCTGCTGGTTTAGATTTTCCTTCTGTTGGCCCAGAACATGCTTATTTAAATAACATAGGTAGAGTAAAATATGTTTCTATAACAGATAATGAAGCTTTAGAGGCTTTTATTCTTTTATCTCGTTATGAAGGTATTATACCAGCTTTAGAATCATCGCATGCTTTAGCATATGCAATTAAAATTATTTATAAACAACCTAATAAAGAACAAGTTATAATTGTAAATTTATCTGGTCGCGGAGATAAAGATATTTTTACTATTTATGATATTTTAGAAAAATAAGGAATTTCATGGAACGTTATGAAAAATTATTTATAAATTTAAATAATAATAAACAAGGAGCATTTATACCATTTTTAATGTTAGGGGATCCTAATTTTAATATGTCTTTAAAAATAATTGAATTTTTAATTTTAAAAGGCGCTGATGCTCTCGAATTAGGTATACCATTCTCTGATCCTTTAGCTGATGGTATAATTATTCAGAATTCAGTATTAAGATCTTTTAAATCCGGAATTACACTTAAAAAATGTTTTAAAATTATATCTATTATTCGTAAAAAATATAGTAATATTCCTATTGGAATTTTAACTTATGCGAATTTAGTGTTTTATAAAGGTATTAATAATTTTTATTATAATTGTCAAAAATCAGGAATTGATTCTGTACTTATAGCTGATTTACCATTAGAAGAATCGAAATTGTTTATTAAATACTCAAATACTAATAATATAAAACAAGTTTTTATTTGTCCTCCGAACTCTGATGATAATCTATTACGTAAAATTTCTATTTATAGTAAGGGTTATACTTATTTGTTGTCTCGCTCTGGAGTTACAGGAACTGAAAAAAAAATAAAAAAACCGGATTCTTATATAATTAATAAATTAATTGAATATAATTCATCTCCAATTATTCAAGGATTTGGTATTTTTAAACCATCACAAGTTAGTGATGCAATTAAATTAGGCATTTCAGGTGTAATATCTGGATCTGCTATAATTAAAATAATAGAACAAAATCAAATAAATTCGGAAAAAATGTTCAAAAAATTAAATAAATTTATTAAAATAATGAAAAAATCAACTTTTTTATAATTAGTTAAATATTTGATATTTTAATTTATTTTAATAAATTTATTTTTTTTTTAATTTTTAAAAAATTTATTTTCGCTATTTTTTTTGCTTTAATATTACCATCATATATTATATCTTTTAAAAAAGATTCTTTATTTCTAATATTATAATAATTTTCTTGTATTTTTTCTAAAAAATATATTAAAACTTTTGAAGTTTCATATTTTAAATCATTATACATTTTTCCATTAAAATTTTTTACTATATTTGTTATTTTTTCCCCAGTTAAACTCGCAAAAATATTTAATATGTTAGATATACCTGGTTTATTTATAATATCATATTTAATTTTGCGAGTTTTATCTGAGTCAGTTTTAGCTAATTTTATTTTTTTAAAAATATTTTCTTTTTTTTCTAATAAATAGATAATATTATTATAATTATTATCAGATTTGGACATTTTTTTTTTTGTTTCTTGTAAAGATAATATTTTACTTCCATATTTTAATATACATGGTTTTGGTATATTAAATATATTTCCATAATTATTATTAAATCTATTAGCAATATTTCTGCATAATTCTATATGTTGTTTTTGATCTTCGCCTATAGGAACATAAGATGTTTGATATAACAAAATATCAGATGCCATTAAAATGGGGTAAAAAAAAATCCCAGAATTTATATTTTTAAAATTATATTTTATTAATTTATTTTTAAATTGTGTCATTCGTTTTAATTCTCCATAATAACTATAACAGTTTAATATCCAACTTAATTGAGTATGCTCAGAAATATGTGATTGTATAAATATAACACTTTTTTTAGGATTTATTCCACATGCTAAATATATTGATAAGGTATCTAAAATAGCATTATTTAAGTCGAAATTTTTTTTTTTCAAAGTTATTGTATGTAAATCTACGATACAAAAAAAACAATTATATTTATTTTGCATTTTAACCCATTGTTTAATTGCACCAATATAATTTCCAATTGTTAGTTTTCCTGATGGTTGAATACCACTAAATACAATATTTTTTTTCATATTTTAATTTCATAAAGTATATAAAGTAAATGTTTAATTTTTATTTTATATTTTAAAAATTTAAATTTAATTCAAAAATTAATATTAATAAAAATTATTAATTACAATTTTATATTATTAAAAAATCTATATGCATAATTTTTAATTTATATGGATGCCATTGAATGTCTTTTAATTTAACTTTTATTTTTTCTTTATTAATATTTATAATAATTGGGTAAATATAAAATTTTTTATTTGATTCAATATTTTTAATATAATTGTGTTCTAATTCAATATTTAAATTTTTTTTTTTTTTCCCGTAAATATTAGCTGGAAAACTTTTTTTTAAACGCAAACGTCTACTTGAACTTTTTCCTGTTAATTTACGTTTTATTCCATTAATTATAAACATAATTTTATATTGTAAAATTTAATAAATAATTTTTAATAATTTTTATAATATTTAAAATAATTATATTTAAAATATTTTAATAATATATTAAAATATTATTTTTTTTTTAAATTCTTTAATGCTTTAATACGTTCATCTAGTGAAGGGTGTGAATTAAATATATTGCTAAATATATTAAACTTATTATTATTTATATAAAAAGTTGTCATATTATTGTTATCTATGGATTCAGTACTTATTTTAAGTTTATTAAGCGCAGCTATCATATTATTAACTCCTACAAACTTTGCTGCACCAGCGTCAGCACGAAATTCTCTATAACGAGAAAAACCCATTATTATTATATTCGATAAAGAACCTAATAATATTTCTAAGCTAGTAAATATTATTGTTTGAGTATTTTGGAAAAAGTTATTTTTATGATTATTTTTTTCTTCTTGATTGTATATTAAACTTGTAATAATTTGCGAAAAAAATAAAATAAATGTATTCATTAATCCTTGTAATAATCCCATAGTTACCATATCACCATTAGTAATATGTGAAATTTCATGTGCGATTACAGCTTCTATTTCATTTTTTTCCATATATTTTAATAAACTACTACTTAAACCTATTAATGAGTTATTACTACATGCTCCTGTAGCAAAAGCATTTATATTATTGGCTTTATATATTATTACATCTGGTATTTTGATATTATTTTTTTTTGAAATATTTTTAATAGTATTTATTATCCATATTTCAGTTTTATTCATTGGATGTTTAATTAATTTACCATTTATTGAATTTAAAGTAATAATTTTTGAAAATAAAATTGAAATAATTGAACCAATAAAACCAAACATAATCATTATAAACATTGAAAAAATATTAATATTGTTTTCTAAACCTAATAATTTTAATAAAAAACCTAAAATAACTACTATTAGTAAATTTGCCGCAATAAACAATGAAACTCTAATCATATTTTTTTCCTTATTTATATTTATATTTATAAAATTAATAAATACTTACAAAGTATGTTATTAATAAATTATTTTATAAAATAGCAGTATAATATATTTTAAAGATAAATGCAAGTTTTTTTTATAACAAATTTCAAAATATTTATTAAAAATTTTTAATATGTTTATTTAATAAAATTTTTTTATTTAATTATTTATTTAAATTATACTAAATAATTATATAATATTTTATATTTTAATATTTATATTTAAATATTATGCCCTTAGCTCAGTTGGATAGAGCAACAGCCTTCTAAGTTGTAGGTCACAGGTTCAATTCCTGTAGGGCATAGAATTAAAGTAATAATTTTAATATAATTTAAGTAAATATTTTAAAATTTTTGAAATAAACAATTTTTTATTAAATTATATTCATTAGATATTTTTTGGAATTTATAAATGAAAAATAAAATAAAAAAAAATATATTATTAATAATAATTTTTTTTTTAATAACATTAATTTTAATTTTTTTAAGTAGTGCACCAATTTTTTTAATACATCCTAAAGGAAATATAAGTTTATTAGAAAAAAAACTAATACTTACATCAATTGTTTTGATGTTATTTATTATAACACCTGTATTATTTATAACTATATGGTTTTTTTATAAATATAATAGTACAAATAAAAATAAATATAAACCCAATTGGTGTAATTCTAAAAAAATTGAATTTTTTATATGGATAATCCCAATTATTATTATTTTTATACTTGGATTAATAACTTTTAAAACAACTTATGAACTTGATCCTTATAAAACTATAAATAATTTAAATAAAGTTATTGAAATTGAAGTTATTTCATTGGATTGGAAATGGTTATTTATTTATCCAAAAGAAAATATTGCTACTATAAATGAAATTTATTTTCCTAAAAATACACATATTAATTTTAAAATTACTTCAAATTCAGTAATGAATTCGTTTTTTATACCAAAATTAGGTAGTCAAATTTATTCGATGGCTGGAATGGAAAGTAAATTAAATTTAATTAGTAATGAATCTGGTAATTATGAAGGTTTTTCTAGTAGTTTTAGTGGTAAAGGATTTTCTGGAATGAAATTTAATGTTATTGTAACTAAAAATATTGATAATTTTAATAAATGGATAAAATTAGTTAAAAATTCAAAAAATTCTGTTTTAACACAAGAAAGATTTAATATTTTAAATAAACAAAGTGAAAATAATTCAGTGGAATATTTTTCAAAAGTTAAAAAAAATTTATTTAAAGAGATAATTAATTTTTATAAATAAAAATAAATAATAATAATAAAATTTCAAATATATAAATTATAATAATTTAAAGGAATACTTTATGTTCGGAAAATTAACAATTAATGCTATTCCATTACACGAACCAATTATAATGTATACTATATATTTTGTTTTTTTGTTATTTTTAATAATTTCAATTACTATAACATATTTTAAAAAATGGAAGTGGTTATGGAATGAATATTTAATTTCTTTAGATCATAAAAAAATTGGTATTATGTATATCATAATGTCGATAATTATGTTTATAAGAGGTTTTGCAGATGCTTTAATGATGCGTAGTCAACAAGCAATTGTTTCTTCAGGAAAAACAGGTTTTTTAACATCAAATCATTATAATCAAATATTTACTGCTCATGGTGTTATTATGATATTTTTTATGGCTATGCCTTTTATAATTGGATTTATGAATTTAATTATACCTTTACAAATAGGAGCTCGTGATGTTGCTTTTCCCTTTTTAAATTCTCTTAGTTTTTGGTTATTTTTTGTAAGTGCTTTATTAATAAATATATCACTTTGTATTGGGGAATTTGCGCAAACTGGTTGGTTGGCTTATCCTCCTTTATCAAATAAACAATATAGTCCTGGTGTAGGTGTTGATTATTGGATTTGGAGTTTACAAATTTCCGGTATAGGGACATTATTAACTGGTATAAATTTCATTGTAACAATATTAAAAATGCGTGCTCCTGGTATGTCTTTAATGAAAATGCCTATTTTTACTTGGACATCTTTATGTAGTAATATATTAATTGTATTATCATTTCCTATTCTTACAGTTACTATTTCATTATTAGCGTTTGATAGATATTTAGGAGCACATTTTTTTACTAATGATATGGGCGGTAATATTATGATGTATATAAATTTAATTTGGGCATGGGGTCATCCTGAAGTATATATATTAATGTTACCTGCTTTTGGTATTTTTTCAGAAATAACTTCAACTTTTTCTAAAAAAAAATTATTTGGTTATAAATCATTAGTTTTAGCAACTATAGTTATAACTATATTATCGTTTATAGTATGGTTACATCATTTTTTTACTATGGGAGCTGGTGCTAATGTTAATTCTTTTTTTGGAATAACTACAATGATCATAGCTATACCAACAGGTGTTAAAATATTTAATTGGATTTTTACAATGTATAAAGGAAATATTAAATATAATTCAGCTATGTTATGGACAATAGGATTTATTATTTCTTTTTCAATTGGTGGAATGAGTGGTGTTTTATTATCAGTTCCAGGTGCTGATTTTTATCTTCATAATAGTTTATTTTTAATCGCTCATTTTCATAATGTAATTATAGGTGGGGTTGTTTTTGGTTGTTTTGCAGGTATTACTTATTGGTTTCCTAAATTTTTTGGTTTTAAATTAAATGAAAAATGGGGTGTACGTGCTTTTTGGTTTTGGATTTCTGGTTTTTTTATTTCATTTCTTCCATTGTATGCATTAGGTTTTATGGGTATGACACGTAGATTAAGTCAAAATATTAACTCAAATTTTCATACACTTTTAATTATTTCTGCTATCGGAACTTTAATAATTTTAATTGGTATTATTTGTCAAATTATACAATTTTATATAAGTATTTATAATAAAAAAACTAATCTTGATATTACAGGTGATCCTTGGGATGGTAGAACATTAGAATGGTTTACATCTTCACCTCCTAAAATATATAATTTTGCTATAATACCTGTAATTAAAGATATTGATGCTTTTTGGAATATTAAAAATAATAAAAACCCATTAGAAATTAAAAAATTTAAATCAATTAAAATTCCTAAAAATACATGTATAGGTCTTATAATAAGTTTATTTGTTTTAATTTTTGGTTTTTCAATGATTTGGTATATTTGGTGGTTATCTTTAATAAGTATAATTAGTATTATTTCTATATTAATCTTTAAAAGTTTTAATATTACAAATTATTATAAAATATCTAAAGAAGATATTATAAAAAATGAATCATCTTTTATGGAGTTGTAAAATATAATGAATACTATTTTAAATAATAAAAACACTTTTTTAGATCATAAAAGTAAAGATGTTAATTTTAATACAATTTTAGGTTTTTGGATTTATATTATGAGTGATTGTATTTTATTTGCTAGTTTATTTGCAACTTATATGGTTTTAATTAATACTAAAATTAATGAACCAATATTTAAAGAAATATTTAATCTTAGAAATATTTTTATTGAAACAATAATATTACTTTTAAGTGCTTTTAGTTATGGTATAGCAATGTCAAAAATTAATTTTAAAAATATAAAATGTATAAATAATTGGTTATTTGTAACTTTTTTATTGGGGGGATTTTTTTTAATTTTAGAATTTAATGAATTATATAATTTTATTAAAATTAATTTTGGTCCTAATTATAATTCTTATATGTCAGGGTTTTTTTCAATTATTGTTACTCATGGAATTCATGTTTTTATAGGATTAGTTTGGATTTTAACTATTATTATTAATTTAAATAAATATGGTTTAAATTCAATTAATAAAACTCGTTTAATATGTTTAAGTTTATTTTGGCATTTTTTAGATATTATATGGATCTGTGTTTTTACTATTATATATCTTTTAGGGTACATGTATAAATGATTTATTTATTTAAAAATAAAAAAATTAAAAATTATAAATTTTATTCTGTTAAAAATTATTTATTTGGATTTATAATATCTGTAATATTAACAACAATCCCATTTATATTAATAAAATATGAATTTTTAAATATTAAAATAAATACTTTTATAATTATTATAATGGCAATTTTACAAATAATTACTCATTTTAAATTTTTTTTACATTTAAATACTTCAAATCAAGAAAAATTTAATTTAATTACATTAATTTTTACTTTGATAGTAATTTTAATACTTATATTTGGTTCTATTTGGATTATGTTTAATTTAAATAAAAATATGTTAATAACTTAAAAGTATTTTTATTTTATTATTTAAATTAATTATAATATCATATATTTAAATATTTATTTATTTTATAATAATTTTTAATAAATTTATTTAAATAATTTTAAATTTTAAAATAAATATGAAAAATTATAACATAATTCAAAAATTAAAAAAAAGATTATTAATAAATCAAGTTACAGAAGAAAAAAAAATAATTAAATTATTATCTAAAAAAAAAATTTCATTATATTGTGGTTTTGATCCTACATCTGATAGTTTACATATTGGGCATTTAATACCTCTTTTATCATTAAAAAGATTTCAATTATATGGTCATAAACCTATAATATTAATTGGCGGAGCTACAAGTTTAATAGGTGATCCTAGTTTTAAAATAAATGAAAGAAAACTTAATAAACAAAATAATATTAATATTTGGTCTATAAAAATTAAAAAACAAATTAAAAAATTTTTAGATTTTAATTGTATTTTAAATAATGCAATTATAATAAATAATTATAATTGGTTTAATAATATAAATATTTTAGATTTTTTGTATAATATAGGGAAATTTTTCTCAATAAATCAAATGATTAAAAAGGAATTTGTTAAACAACGTTTAAAAAATGATGAAAAAAAAATTTCTTACACTGAATTTTCGTATAATATATTACAAAGTTTTGATTTTTTAAAATTATATATTAAATATAATGTATGTTTACAAATTGGTGGATCTGATCAATGGGGAAATATTGTTTCTGGAATTAATTTAATTAAAAATATTTATAAAAAAAAAACTTACGGAATAACTTTAACACTTATTAAACAATCTAATGGTATTAAATATGGTAAAACAGAAAATAAAACAATTTGGTTATCTAAAAAAAAAACTAGTCCATATAAATTTTATCAATTTTGGGTCAATATAAATGATAATGATGTTTATAAATTTTTAAAATTATTTACATTTATAAGTTTAAAAAAAATTAATAATTTAGAAAAAGAAGAAATAAAAAAAAAAAACAAACCTAAAGCACAATATATTTTAGCTAAAGAAATTACTTTGATGGTTCATGGTAAAAAAGAACTTAATTCTGCTGAACGTATTACAAAATGTTTATTTACTGGAGTTTTTAATAATATGACTAAACTTGATTTTTTACAATTAAAACAAGATAGTATGCCCTTTATATATTTAGAGAAAAACTCAAATCTTCAAAAATCTATTGTTATTGCAGGTTTTGCTTCATCTTATACTGTTGCGTATAATATTATAAAATCTAATGCTATTAGTGTTAATAATACAAAGCAATTAAATCCAAAATATATTTTTAAAAAATCTGATTTTTTTTATGGATGTTATACAATAATAAAAATGGGAAAAAAAAATTTTTGTTTAATTTTATGGAAATAATTTTTATATTTTACAAAATATATTAAATTTTATTAATTTTAAAGTATTTCATTTAATTTTATACGATGGAAAAATTTTTTGAATTTTTTAATTTTATTACCTAATAAAGGTTTTTTAATTCCAATCCAAGTTAATTTTGTGTTTAATAAAAACTCACTTTTAAATGTAAAAATAGGTAATATAGGTTTTAAATATGTTATTAAAATTTTAAATAAATTAATACCTATTGTACATATCATTTGTAATTTATTATTATACAATTTTTTTTTAAATAAATACCATGGTTTTTTAATGTTAATATAAAAATTAGCTAAATCAACTAATTTCATAATTATATTTATAATTATATCAAATTTCATATTTATATATAAATTAGATATATTTTTTGATTCATTTATAAATATTTGGTAGATTTTTGAATACTTTAAAGTATTAGATAATTTATTATAATAATAATTATTTATGAAAGATGAATTTCTAGAAATTAAATTAGCTAATTTATTAATAATATCATTATTTATTATTTCTATAAAATTTTTAATATTAAATTCTATATCTTTTATCGAATTTGATAATTTACTAGCATAATAATAACGTAAAAAATCAGAATTTTTTTTTTTAAAATAATAATTTATATTTATATAAGTTTTTTTTGATTTTGATATTTTATTATTATTAATAGTAATATGACCATGCACAAATAATTTTGTAGGTTTTCTTAAATTACTACCTTCTAAAATAGAAGGCCAAAATAAACTATGAAAATATATAATATCTTTACCAATAAAATGATATAATTCAATTTTTGTTTTTTTATACCAAAAATTATCAAAATTTATTTTTTTATTATAATTACATAAAATTTTAAAAGTCCCTATATAACCTATAAGAGCATCAAACCAAACATAGAAATATTTTTTATTTTCTCCTGGTATTTTAAAACCAAAATATGGATTGTTTCTAGAAATATTCCAAGCTTTAATTTCTTTTTTAAACCATTCTAATACTTTATTTAATACATTATTTTGAATAACTTTTAAATTCAACCAATTATTTATTTTTTTTTTAAATAAAAATAATTTTAAAAAATAATGTGTTGTTTTTTTAATTATAGGTTTTAATCCTGTAATTGTAGATTTAGGTTTAATTAATTCTGTTGATTTATAAAAAGCACCACATATTTCGCAGTTATCACCATATTGATTATATGCATAACATTTTGGGCATTTACCTTTAATAAAACGATCTGGTAAAAAAATTTTTTTTTTAATATCGTATAATTGTTTACAAATTTTTTTTTTTATATATCCATTATGTTTAAGTCTATCAAATAATAAATTTGTTAAAATTTTATTTTCTTTATTATGAGTAAAATAATATTTATCGTATTCAATATTAAATTTTTTAAATTCTATTATATGTGATTTATACATTTCAAAAATTATATTTTTAGGTATAGTTTTTTTAATAATAGCTTTTAACATAATAGCTGTACCATGGGTATCATCTGAACATATGAAATATACTTTATTACCAATTAATTTATTAAAACGAACCCATATATCAGCTTGAATATGTTCTAGTAAATGTCCTATATGAATAAAACCATTAGAATATGGAAATGCGCATGTAATTATCATTTCCTTTTTTTTTTTTTTCATATTATTCCGTATCTTAAAATAATTTAAATTTATTTAATTTGTTTAAATAATAAAATTTAAATAAATTATAAAATAAATTTATATTTTAATATTTTTAAATGTAATTAAGTAATTTATAATAGTAATAATATGAAAATATTATTTTTTTTAATTAAAAATATTCTAAAAATTATATATTATTTATTAAAATTAATTAAAAAATTATTTTTAATAATATTTATTATATTAATAATATTGTTTTTAAATATATATATTAAAAAACCATTACAAAATATTAACGAAAAAACAGCTTTATTATTTAATATTAATGGTATTATTGTTGAAAATAAAAATATTGATAATTCATGGAATAAATTTGGATTTAAATTATGGGATATAAACAATGGGAAAATTATTAAAAATATATTATTTAATATAATTAAAATTATTCGTTTATCAAAAAATAATAAAAATATTATTGGTATAATATTAAAATTAAATAATTTTTTAGGAACAGATCAAATTTCATTAGAATATATAGGTAAAGCATTAAATGAATTTAAAAAAAGCGGAAAACCTGTTTATGCTGTTAGTAATAATTATAATCAATCTCAATATTATTTAGCTAGTTACGCTAATGTAATATATATATATCCTAAAGGTTTGATAGATTTATACGGATTATATAATGATAAATTTTATTATAAATCTTTATTTAATAAATTAAAAATAAATTCTCATATTTTTAGAGTAGGTTTTGAAAAAAATGCAATTGAATCTAATATTTGTGATAACATACCAAACAAAACTAAACAATTAGAAAATAAATGGTTGAAAAAATTGTGGTTAAATTATATTGATGATATATCAAAGAATAGAAAAATAAAATTATGTAATATAATACCTAATATAAATGAATTTTTTAAAAAAACAAATAAAATAAATAATATCAATAAATATAATTTAAAAAAAAAATTAGTTGATAAAGTATTATCTCCTTTTAAGATTAAATCAAATTTTATTAAAATTTTTGGTTTTAATAAATATAAAAATAATTTTAAATTTTTAAATTTTTATAATTATAAAATTAAAGAATCTTTTGAAAAAAGTTATGAAATATCAGTAATTTTTATAAATGGAAAAATTATAAATAGTACAATAATTTCAGAAAAATTAAAAAAAGCTCGTTTAAATCCAAATGTAAAAGCAGTTATTTTAAAAATAAATAGTCCAGGAGGTAATATTATTGCTTCAGAAAATATAAGAATTGAAGTTTCAAATTTAAGATTTTCAAATAAACCTGTTATAACATCTATGGGCAATTTAAGTGCTTCTGGAGGATATTGGATTTCAATACCGTCAAATATAATAATTGCAGATAAGAGTACAATTACAGGATCTATTGGGGTTTTTAATATAATAAATACTTATGAAAAAACTTTAAATTTATTAGGTATAAATTATGATGGATCAAATATTTTTCCTACATTAAATTTTAAAATAAATAAATCATTATCACCTTATACATCTAAACTTATAGAATTAAATATTAAAAATGGTTATGAATATTTTATAAAATTAATTTCTAAAAACAGACAATTAACACCTAAAGAAATAAATAATATTAGTCAAGGACGTATATTTATAGGAAAAGAAGCAAAATATAATAAACTTATAGATAAAATTGGAGATTTTGATGACGCAGTAAAACAAGCTGTTAAATTATCAAAATTAAAAAATTGGCATTTACATTGGATTAATTAAAATTAAAATAATAATTAAATTTAAAATTTTTAATTTTAAAATTTAATAAATATTTATAAAATATTTAAATTATTATTTTATCTTAATTTAAAAATATTATTATTAATAAATATAATATTATTAATTAATTTAATAATTCATTTAAGGAAATAATTTTGAAAGTAGCTATAATAATAACTACACATGGTACTGTTTCTCAAAATTTGTTATTAACAACTGAAATGTTAATAGGTAAACAAAAAAATGTAGCTTGTGTTGATTTTTTAATTGGTGATAATACTGATGATTTATTTAAAAAATATAATGAAACAATTAACACTTTAAATATTAAAGATGGTATTATTTTTTTAGTAGATATTTGGGGTGGTAGTCCATTTAATGTTGCTAGTCGTATTGCAATTAAAAAAAAAAATATCGAAATTATTTCTGGTGTTAATATACCTATGTTAATAGAATTATTTATGGCTAAAGAAGATTGTTTAACACTTGATAAATTAGTTTTAATAGCTCTTAATAATGGCCAAAGGGGAATAAAGTCATTTAATAATAATAATAATAATAATAATAATAATAATAATAATAATAATAATAATAATAATAATAATAATAATAATAATAATAATAATAATAATAATAATAATAATAATAAAAAACATATGAAAATTGTATTAGCTAGAATTGATGATAGATTAATTCATGGTCAAATTGTAACTAGATGGGTTAAAGAAATAAATATTAACAGAATTATTGTAATAAATGATGAAGTAAATAATGATAATGTAAGAAAAACTTTATTAACACAAGTTTCTCCTCCTGGAATTACAGCACATGTCGTAGGAATTGATAAAGCAATTCGTGTTTGGAATAATCCTAAATATTCTAATGATAATGTAATGTTACTTTTTACAAATCCTAATGATGTTTTAAGAATTATTAAAAAAGGAGTAATAATTAAATCAATAAATATTGGTGGTATGTCATATAAAAAAGGAAAAATTCAAATAAATAATTTTATTTCTGTAGATCATAAAGATATTGAAGCATTTGAAGAGTTAAAAAATTTAGGGATAGAATTAGAAGCCAGAAAAATATCTAGTGATAAAAAAGTTAATATTATGGTTTTAATAAATGCTTCAAAATATATAATAAAATAATTTTTAATTATATAATTAGGAAACATATATGGAAATTAATACGTTACAAATTTGTTTGATTTTTATAGTTTCATTTATTGCAGGTATGGGGGCAGTATTAGATGAATTTCAATTTCATAGACCATTAATTACTTGTGCATTAATTGGATATATATTAGGTGATATTAAAACAGGATTTATTATAGGTGGTACTTTAGAAATGATATCTTTAGGATGGATGAATGTTGGTGCTGCAGTGGCTCCTGATGCAGCTTTGGCTTCTATTATATCAACTATTTTAGTAATTGCTGGTGGTCAAAAAATTGGATCTGGTATAGCATTAGCAATACCATTAGCAGCAACTGGTCAAGTTCTAACTATTATTGTACGTACATTAACAATAGTAATGCAACATGCTGCTGATAACGCAGCAAAAAAAAATAATTTAAAAACAATAAGTTTTATACATATTTTAGCATTAATGATACAAGCTATGAGAATTGCTATACCAACATTAATTTTTATCTTTTCAATTAAATCCCCAAGTGTAAATAATATACTAAATTCAATACCAGAATATATAACAACAGGTTTAAATATTTCAGGGGGTATTATTGTTGTAGTAGGCTATGCTATGGTAATTAATATGATGAGTGCAGCATATTTAATGCCTTTCTTTTATGCAGGTTTTGTTATAGCTGCATTTACAAATTTTAATTTAGTTGCATTAGGAATGATTGGTATTATAATGGCTATTATTTATATACAATTAAATCCTAAATATTATAAGAATAAATATATAAAAAATAATGATATTAAAAATAGTAATATTGATGATGAATTAGATTAAAGGTTATATTGTTTATGTTAAAAAAATTAACTTTTATGGATATTAATAAAGTTATATTGCGTTCAAATTTATTTCAAGGATCTTGGAATTTTGAACGTATGCAAGCTTTAGGATTTTGTTTTTCAATAATTCCAGCAATACGTAGATTATATCCTAAAAAAACAAATGATAGACGACAAGCTATTCAAAGACATCTTGAATTTTTTAACACCCATCCATATGTAGCTGCGCCAATTATTGGCGTTATTTTAGCTTTAGAAGAACAAAAAGCTAATGGTTTTAATATTAATAATTCTACTATTAATAGTATTAAAATAGGATTAATGGGGCCATTTGCTGGTGTTGGTGATCCGATTTTTTGGGGTACTATTAGACCTATTTTATCTGCTTTAGGAGCAGGAATAGCAATGAGTGGTAGTTTGTTAGGACCAGTAATTTTTTTTATATTATTCAATATAATTAGATTAACTATGCGTTATTTTGGTGTTTTTTATGGATATAAAAAAGGTTTAAATATTATAAAAGATATTAGTAATGGTGTATTACAAAAAATTACAGAGGGAGCATCTATTTTAGGATTATTTGTAATGGGTGCTTTAGTAAATAAATGGACTCATGTTAATATTCCAATTATAATATCTAAAGTTAATGATTCTTCAGGTAATATTAAAATTACAACAATGCAAAATATTTTAGATCAATTAATGCCTGGTTTAATTCCATTATTATTAACATTTTTATGTATGTGGTTTCTTAAAAAAATAAATGCACTTTGGATAATATTAATTTTTTTTGGAATAGGAATAATTGGTTATAAATTAGGTGTTTTAAGTTTATAAAATTATATATTTATGAATTATTTTTATAAATTCAAATATTGATTTTTAATATATTAAATAATTGTAATAAATATTAATTTAATTTTTAATTTTAATTTTTTTAATTTCAAATTATTAATAATCGTAAATTTAATAGTTTTTATATTTTAAGGTAGTTATGTTAAATAATAAACATAGTAAATTATTAATTATAGGCTCTGGTCCAGCGGGTTATACTGCATCAATATATGGAGCCAGAGCTAATCTTAAACCATTATTAATTACTGGTTTAGAACAAGGTGGGCAATTAATAAAAACTAATACGATTGAAAATTGGCCTGGTGATAAAAAAAAAATTACAGGTCAAAATTTAATGGATCGTATGCGTAAACATGCTGAAAAATTTAATACTAATATTATTTTTGATTTTATTAAAAGTACTAATTTTGCTAAAAAACCCTTTATTTTAATAGGTGAAAAAAATATATATACATGTGATTCATTAATTATAGCAACTGGAGCAACAGCTAAATATTTAGAAATTCCATCTGAAAAGTTTTATAAAGGAAAAGGTATTTCTACTTGTGCAGTATGTGATGGTTTTATATATAAAAATAAAAAAGTTGCTGTAATAGGTGGAGGTAATAATGCAATTGAAGAAACATTATATTTATCTAATATTGCTGAAGAAGTACATTTAATACATAGAAATGAAAAATTTAAAGCTGAAAAAATTTTAATTGACAGATTAAAAAAAAAAATTAAAAGCAAAAAAATTTTTATATATACTAATTATATTGTTAAAGAGATTAATGGTAATAAAGAAATAGTAACTAATATAAACATTGAAAATGTTATTAATAAAAATTATATAAAAAATATTTTAGTTGATGGAATTTTTATTGCAATAGGATATAAACCTAATACCAATATTTTTGATGGTCAATTAAAATTAAAAAATGGTTTTATAAAAGTTAAAAATGAAGAATTTAATAAAACTCAAACAAATATTAGTGGTATTTTTGCAGCAGGTGATGTTATGGATAGAGTTTATCGTCAAGCAATTACTTCAGCGGCAACAGGGTGTATGGCTGCATTAGATGCAGAACGTTATCTCGAAAATATTTTTTAATTTTAAATTTTTTAAAATATAAAATTTATAAAATAATGGAGATTAATTATTAAAATTATTAAAAAATCAAATTTATATTATAATAAAAAAATAAATAATTTAAAATTAAGTAAAGTTAGATTAAATAATGAAAACGGAAAACTTATTGGAATATTTAGTTTAAATGAAGCACTTTTAAAATCAGAAGAATTAAATTTAGATTTAGTTGAAATTAATTCTAATACTACACCTCCTATTTGTAAATTAATGAATTATGGTAAATTTTTATATAAAAAAAAGAGAATTATTAAAAAAAAAAACAATAAAATATTACAAATTAAAGAAATTAAATTTAGACCAGTAACAAATAATAATGATTATATTATTAAAACTAAAAAAATTATTAAATTTTTAAAAAATGGTAATAAAACTAAAATTACTATTAAATTTAAAGGCAGAGAAACAATTCATAAAAATTTAGGAGAAAATATTTTAGAGCGTATTAAAAAAAATATTTGTGATAATTTAAAAATTGCTATTATTGAATCATTTTCTAAAAAATTAGAAAATCAACAATTATTAATGATTCTTGCTCCAAAAAATAATTCAATTTAAAATAATTTATAATTTTAAAATGGATAAAAAAATTTAATTAAATGTTAAAAATTAAAACTATTCGTAGTGCTTATAAACGTTTTATTAAAAAAAAAAAAAATTTTAAAAGAAAACATGCTAATTTAAATCATATTCTTACAAAAAAAACTACAAAACGTAAACGTCATTTGCGTTCTAAAAGTATAGTTTCAAAAAATGATTTGTCTTTAATAAATTCATGCTTACCTTATCTTAAGATTTAAAATTAAAATAATTTAAAAAGGTTAATATGACTCATATTAAACGTGGTGTTATTGCTCATGCTCGTCATAAAAAATATATTAAATATGCTAAAGGTTATTACGGAGCTAGATCTAGAGTTTATAGAGTTGTTTATCAATCAATTATTAAAGCTGGTCAATATGCGTATCGTGATAGAAAACAACGTAAACGTATATTTAGGAAATTATGGATTACTAGAATTAATGCTGCTGTTTGTAAACAAAATTTAAAATATAATAATTTTATAAATGGTCTTAAAAAATTATCAATAATAATAAATCGTAAAATACTTTCTGATATCGCAATATTTGATAAAGTTACATTTAAATTATTAATAAATAAAGTTAAAAATATTTAAAATGAAATACATTAATATTTTTTTATAAATATAATTTTAAAATAAATAATTTAATTAAATATTAAATATATAAAGCTTATTGGTAAAAATATTATAAAATATTATTAAAATTTATATTATTTTAAAAATATCGGCGAGAGAGGATTTGAACCCCTGACCTACTGGTCCCAAACCAGTTGCGCTACCAAGCTGCGCTACTCACCGTTATAACAATTTAATAACACATATTTAATATATTTAATATATTTAATATATTTAATATATTTAGGTGACTAATGGGAATCGAACCCATGACAACTGGAACCACAATCCAGAACTCTACCAACTGAGTTATAGTCACCATTAAATTTTAAAATATTTTAGTTTTATATTTATAAAAATAATTTATTAATTTTTTGGGTTATTATTTGGAAGATCAGTTATTACACCTGAATAAAGTTCAGCGGCTAAGCCTATAGTTTCATTTAATGTAGGATGAGCGTGAATAGTTAATGCAATATCTTCAACATCACAACCCATTTCTATTGCTAAACAAATTTCTCCTAATAATTCTCCCCCATGTGTTCCAACAATTGCTCCTCCAATAATTCTGTTTGTTTTATTTTCAAAAATTAATTTAGTTATACC
Source organism: Candidatus Psyllophila symbiotica (assembly GCA_030849185.1). Classification (GTDB taxonomy): domain Bacteria; phylum Pseudomonadota; class Gammaproteobacteria; order Enterobacterales; family Enterobacteriaceae_A. Next base: position 229,748 of record CP102980.1, read on the forward strand.
TTTTTCACAATTTGAAATAATTGCTCTACCAGAAGCTGTCCATGGAAAAATAGAAGTTTTATAATTTATATTATTTTTAAATGCTTTTTTTTCAGTTATTCCCACCCAAGCCACTTCAGGATCAGTATATGCTATTAATGGAATATTTTTTTTATTAAAAATAATATAATTATTACCAGCAATAACAGATGCTGCAATATGGCCTTCGTGTATTGCTTTGTGTGCTAACATAGGTTGTCCAGTAATATCTCCAATTGCAAAAATGTTATTAATATTTGTTCTTAATTGTTTATCAGTTTTTATAAAACCATTGGTTTTTTTAATAACACCTATTTTTTCAATATTTATATTATCAGTATTAGGTTTTCGACCTATAGCAACTAATACTTTATTGTATTTTTTTATTTCTGTATGATTTTTAAATTTTATTTGAACGTATGCAAAATTTTTATTAATTTTTATTTCATTAACAGAAGTATTTAACATTATATTTATTTTTTTATACATAATTTTATATAAAATTTCTGAAATATCTTTATCAGCTTCAGGTATTATTTGATTATTTAATTCAATTATATCTACTTTAGAACCTAATGCATTATATATATAACTCATTTCCATTCCAATTATTCCTCCGCCTATTATTAATAATTTAGATGGTATTTCTAATAATTTTAAAGCATCATTTGAATCCCAAATAATTGAATTTTTCTTTAATAAAAATGGTAATTTTATTGGTCTTGATCCAGTTGCTATAATTGCGAAATTAAAAATTAATTCAATTTTTTTTTGATTATTTTCAATTATTAATGTATTAATATCCTTGAATTTAGCAATACCATTAATTATTGTAATTTTTCTAAGTTTTGATAAATTTAAAATACCTTTATTTATTTTATTAATTATATTATCTTTCCATTCTCTAATTTTGTTAATATTATTATTAAAATTACATGATATAATATTTTTAGTAGTTAAAATTTTAATTTCTTCAATAATTTTAGAAATATATAATAAAGATTTAGATGGTATACATCCAACATTTAAGCATATTCCACCTAATTTTTTATAACGTTCTATTATAATAGTTTTAAAACCTAAATCAGCACATCTAAATGCTGAAGAGTATCCAGCTGGACCAGAACCAATTACTACAACTTGAGTTTTAATTGAATTATTCATTATTATTATTTTAATTTTATTTATTTTTAAATAATTGTTTAAATTTATAAAATATATATTAATTTATTATAAGTATTTATAAATTCAAATGAAGTTATAACTATTATATAAATATAAAAAATATATATTTAATGGAATATAATATGAATAAAAAAATAAGAAATATAGCTATTATTGCGCATATTGATCACGGTAAAACTACTTTAGTTGATAAATTATTGCAACAATCTGGAATAATTAAAAATAATATTAATTATGAAAGAATAATGGATTCTAATGAATTAGAAAAAGAAAGAGGTATTACTATTTTTTCTAAAAATACTGCTATTATATGGAATGGATATCGTATTAATATTATTGATACTCCAGGACATTCTGATTTTGGAGGTGAAGTTGAAAGAATTTTATCAATGGTTGATGCAGCGGTTTTAATTGTTGATGCTTTAGAAGGTCCTATGCCTCAAACTCGTTTTGTAACACAAAAAGCTTTTTTAAATAATTTAAAAATAATTCTTGTTATTAATAAAATTGATAGACCTGGAGCTCGTCCAGACTGGGTATTAAATAAAACTTTTGATTTATTTGTTAATTTAAAAGCTAATGATGATCAACTTGATTTTCCTGTTATTTATACATCAGCTATAAATGGTATATCTGGTATTGATTATAAAAATATGAAAAAAGATATGGTACCTCTATTAAAAACAATTATTAATGATGTATCTCCTCCTAAAAATAATATTAATAAAAAATTACGTATGCAAATCTCACAATTAGAATATAACAATTATTTAGGTACAATTGGCATAGGAAGAATTAAAAGTGGTAAATTATATAATAATCAACCGGTTATTATTATTAATAAAGAAGGTAAAATAAGAAACGCAAATATTTGCAAAATAATCAGTTATTTAGGTTTAAAACGTATCGAAATAGAAAATGCATATGCTGGAGATATTGTTGCAATAACAGGTTTAGGTAATTTAAATATTTCAGATACTATATGTGATATTAATAATATTAAACCAATACCTCCGCTTTTAATTGAAGACCCTACTATAACTATGTTTTTTAATGTTAATGATTCACCTTTTAGTGGTATAGAAGGGAATTTTATAACTTCAAGACAAATTTTAAAGAGATTAAAAAAAGAAACATTAACTAATGTATCATTAAAAGTAGAAGAAACAAAAGATACTAATACATTTAAAGTTTCTGGGAGAGGTGAATTACATTTGTCAATTTTAATTGAAAATATGAGAAGAGAAGGATTTGAATTATCTGTTTCTAGACCTAAAATTATTACAAAAAAAATTAATAATATTATAAAAGAACCGTTTGAAAATTTATTATTAGATATTAAAAAAAAATATCAAGGCGTAATTATAAAATCTTTAGGTAAAAGAAAAGGAATTTTAAAGAGTATAATACCATATACTAAAGAACAAATTAGATTAGAATATTTAATATCTTCACGTAATTTAATAGGATTTAGATCTGATTTTATAACAATAACTAATGGTTCAGGATTAATGCATTCTGCTTTTAGTCATTATGATAATATTTGTAACAATGAAATTAATAAAAGATCTAACGGTGTATTAATATCTAATAATAAAGGTAAATCTCTTGCGTTTGCATTATTTAATTTGCAAAATAGAGGTAAATTATTTATAAATCATGGTGAAAAAGTTTATGAAGGTCAAATAATTGGAATAAATTCTCGCTCAAATGATTTAACGGTAAATTGTATAACTGGTAAAAAATTAACAAACATGAGAGCAGCAGGCTCAGATGATGCAATAACATTAATTACACCTATTAAAATTACTTTAGAAAAAGCAATACAATTTATAGAAGATGATGAATTAATTGAAATTACACCTAAATCTATTCGTTTACGAAAAAAATATCTTAAAGATAGCGAAAGAAAACGTTTTAACCGTATTTTTAAAAAAAAATAAAATTATTAATTTTAATATAATTTTAATTTATAAATTGTTATATTTAATAATTTTAAAATTTAATTGATTCTTTCCATAAAATATTAAATTCATTTTTATAAATTTTAGTAATATTATATATATTTTTAATTAAGATAACATTCTCTGCGTTTCTGTATATAGCATTATTGGTATAATTAAATGAACCAGTTTCAACTGAATTGTTATCAATAATCATAAATTTATTGTGCATTATTGAATATTTATTATTTAATTTAACTTTTATATTATGTTTTCTTAAATATTTAATTATTGTATATTTTCCAGTATTTGATTTTTTATCTACAACAACACGTATTTTAACTCCTCTGTTGTATGCTTTGTTTAATAGAATAGCTATAGGTTTATTTGTAAATGAATAAGCTGCAATATCAATAGTTTTTTTTGAATTATTTATTGATTTTAAAATTATATTTTCAGCTGTTTTACCAGGTGAAAAACCTACCTCTATATTTATTAAATTATATTTAAATTTAAAAAAAAAAAAAATAACTATTATAAAAATAAAATTAATTATTTTTTTAACCATAAAATATTATGTTATAAATTATTTTGCATGACATTTATAAATAATAAATACGATATAATTTTTATAGGCGCAGGGTTATCAAATAGTTTAATTGCTTTAAATTTATTAAAAAAAAATTTAAAAGTTTTAATAATTGATTCAAACAATAAATTAAATAATAATCATACATGGTCATTTTTTGAAAATATTATATTTAAAAATAAAAAAAATTGTATAAATAAATTAATATTTAATAAATGGAATTATTATAAAATAAAATTCCCAAATTATACAAAAATTTTTAAAAATAATTACTTTTGTATTAAATCTAATTTTTTTTTTAATTATTTAAAAAAAAAATTAAAACAAAACCTTATATTAAATACTTATATTACAAATTATGGTAAAAATTTTGTTCAATTAAGTAATGGAAATATTTTATATTGTAATTTAATAATTGATGGAAGAGGTTATTATCCTAAAAAAAATGAAAAATTAGGAATGCAATTATTTTTAGGTCAAGAATGGATTCTTAAAAAACCTCATAATTTGATTTACCCAATAATTATGGATTCTACTATATGTCAAAAAAAAAGTTTTCATTTTATTTATATTATTCCATTGTCAAAATATAATTTATTAATAGAAGATACTCATTATATTAATAATAATATTTTTAAAACAAATTTATTAAGAAATAATATTTTTAAATATATTAAAAAAAAAAATTGGATAATTAAAAAATTAAAAAGCGAAGAACAAGGAATTATTCCAATAAAACTTAAAAATTATAAAAATAAAATTTTTAAAAATATAATTTTAAATGGTTTAAAAGGTAATTTTTTTCATGCAACAACTGGTTATTCTTTATATATATCATTAATTTTATCAAATAAAATTTTAAAAATAAATAATTTAAATTATAAAAAAATATTAAATGAATTTAATTATTTATCAAAAAATATTTATAAAAATCAAAAAAAATATATTTTATTAAATAAAATTTTTTTTTTATTAATTAATACAAATAAACGCTATAAATTAATTCAAAAATTTTATAATTTACCTGAAATATTAATTAAAAAATTTTACATAGAAAAAATAAATTGTTTTGATATAATAAAATTTATGTCATTCAAACCACCTATTTCATATTTTAAAATTTTTTGTTTTTTAATAAATAAATATTTTATTTAAAATGGAAAAAGCAATAATTATTGGTTCTGGAATAGGAGGAATAGCAGTAGCTATTAGACTTCAATCTAAAGGAATTAATACTTTAGTAATTGAAAAACAAAAAAAACCTGGAGGATGTGCAAATATTTATAAAGAAAAAGGTTTTACTTTTGATACAGGTCCTACAGTTATTACTGATCCTAATTCTATTAAAGAAATTTTATCTATTCAAAAAAATAAAAAATACAATATTAAATTATTACCAGTTAAACCATTTTATAAAATATTTTGGAAATGCGGTAAAACATTTATTTATAATAATAATCAAAAATTATTAGAAGAACAAATTAAAAAATTTAATTTTAATGATATATTTGGATATCGTAGATTTTTAAATTATTCCGATAGAATTTTTACAGAAATATATAATAAATATATTGATAAACCATTTTTATTTAAAAGTAATATATTAAATATTTTTTCTAAATTTAAAATTTTAAATATATTAGATAATATATATAATAAAATATCAACTTATATAAATGATAATCATTTAAGACAAGTTTTTTCGTTTCATTCATTATTAATAGGTGGTAATCCTTTTCAAACTTCTTCAATTTATACTTTAATACATTCATTAGAACGTAAATGGGGAGTTTGGGTTCCTAAAGGTGGAATGTATTCTTTAATTAAAGCTATGTTAAAATTATATAAAGATTTAGGTGGACAAATAATATTAAATACAACAATTTGTAATATTGAAGTTAATAAAAATATGATTAAAAAAGTTTATTTAAATAATGGTAAATTTTTAAAAACTAGTTTAATAATATCAAATTCTGATATTATAAATACATATAAAAATATATTAAATAAACATTACAAATCTAAAATTTATGGTTATTATTTAAGTAATAAAAATATTAGTAATTCATTATTTATAATTTATTTCGGAATAAAATGTAATTATAATAAATTTTCTCATCATTCTATTTTTTTGGGGTCAAATTATAAAAAAATAGTTAATAATCTTTTTAACTATAAAAATTTAATTAAAGATTTTTCAATTTATTTACATTCACCTTGTAAAACAGATAATTCATTAGCACCAATAGGATGCGAAAGTTATTATGCATTATTACCTGTTCCTAATTTAGGTATTTCAAATATAAATTGGTTAATTGAAGGTCCTAAATTAAAATATAGAATATTAAAATATATAGAAAAATATTATATGCCTAATTTATTTAAAAATATAATAATTTCAAAATTTTTTACACCATTAGATTTTAATAATGTATCAAACAATTTTAATGGAACTTCATTTTCAATATCACCAAATTTATTACAAAGTGCATTATTACGTATACATAATAAAGATAAAATTTTAAAAAATTTATTTTTTGTAGGATCAGGGACTCATCCAGGAGCTGGAATACCTGGAGTACTTAATTCTGCTAAAATAACTTCTGAAATTGTAATTAAAAATTTAGTTTAATTTTTAAAAATTTAGGAATATATGATTAATGATATTAAAAAAGGATCTAAAAATTTTAATTTTTCATGTTTTTTTTTAAATAGTACAGTTAAAAAAAATATATTAATTTTATATTCTTGGTGTCGTTATTGTGATGATATCATTGATAATGAAATTTTAGGATTTAAAAAAAAAAAAACCAAAAAAAAATTTTTACATATTTATAATTTTATATTAAATACGCAAAAAATTTATTGTAATTTAAAAATAAATGAACCACATTTTAATAAATTAAAAGCAATAATTTATAAATATAATATTTCTCCAATTTATATATTTGATCATATTGAAGGTTTTACAATGGATTTAAAAAATCATTTTTATGAAACATTTGAAGATACATTAAAATATTGTTATCATGTAGCTGGAGTAATTGGTATAATTATTGTTAAAATTATTATTAAAAATTATAATAATAAAATTTTAGATTATGCTTGTAATTTAGGTATAGCTTTTCAATTAATAAATATTTCTAGAGATATTTTATCAGATTATAAAAATGGACGTTGTTATTTACCTAATTGTTTATTTAATAAATTTAATTTAAATAAATTCAATTTTTTTAAAAATAAAAAAATTAATTATTTAATTATTATAACTAAAAAAATAATAAATCAATCTGAAATATTTTATAAATCTTCAATTAATGGTTTATTAAAATTACCTATTAGATCATATTTTTCTATAATAATTGCATATAATATATATAAAAAAATAAGTATTAAAATTATTAAAAAAAAAAAAAAAGCTTTAGAAAAAAGACAAAAAATTAATATTTTTGAAAAATTTTTAATTGTAATAAATATAATTACTAAAATATTTAAAAATAATAAAAAAAATCCTCCTAAAATTTTTTGGAAAAGACCATTTAGAAATTAAATTTATAATAATAATATAATTTATATAATTAAATAATAAATATTTATTACATTAAATATAAAATATATTTTAAAAAGTTTTT